>CATMOC010000122.1 GCA_950071955.1 uncultured Mesorhizobium sp.
TGCTTGCCGGTCCGCGGCTGCGCTCCGCTGGCCCGAGCCTCCCTCCTGTTCCTCCTCACCCGCCCCAGCCGCCGCCGAATATATTCATCAGCAGGAATCGCGTCCCGTCCTCGCGGAAGCCGAAGAACGAGCAGCCGCCCATGTCGCCCTTGTGGGCGGCCGGCACCTTGTCGGGCATGGCCGGGGCCAGCGCCTTGAGGATGGTGTCGATGACGGTGGGAAGCGCGATGCTCCACTGGCCGAGCGCGGCCGGCGGTTTGGCGCTGAGCATCGTTCCTTCCGGCAGGATGACCTTGAGCGGGCGGAAACAGCCTTCGTTGACGTCGACATTGGGCGACGTCAGGCCCTTGAAGGCGACGCGGGCGCCGGCGATGCCGCCGGAGCGCCCCGAATTGAGCGGGCTCTGCACCTGCGGATTGGTGCCTGTGTAGTCGATGGTGAGGTCGGACCCCTTCACCGTCACCGTGATCTTGATGCGCAACGGCTTGTCGAGGTTGCGACCGTCATTGTCGAGGAAGCTCTCCGCCTCGTAGACACCGTCTGGGATGCCCTCGATCACGCGCCGCGTGGTCGCCTCCGCCTGGTTCCAGACTTCCTCGATGCAGGCTTCCACCGTCGCCTGGCCGTAGCGGGCGAGGAGTTCGCCGTAGCGTTTCGCGCCGACCTGACACGAGGCGATCTGGGCGCGCATGTCGCCAAGGCTCGCATCCGGGTAGCGGACGTTGTCGCGGATGATCTGGAAGAGCGTGTCGTTCGGCTTGCCGGCCTGATAGATCTTCAGCGAACGCATCTGCAGCCCTTCGCCGAAGATTTCGGTCGTCGCCGACGATCCGAAACCCTGGCGCATGCCACCGATGTCGACCCAGTGGGCGCGGTTGGCGGCAAAGCCGACGAGACGGCCTTCGTGGAAGCACGGCGCGTAGAGGACGACGTTGTTCAGGTGCTGGCCGCAGACGTAGCCGTGGTTCATGATCAGCACGTCGCCCGGCTCGAAGCCGTCGAGGCCATAGCGCGCGATGCCGTCCTCCACCGCCACGCCCAGATCGGCGAGGAAGATCGGCAGACCGCCCCGGTTCTGGGAGATCATCCGGCCGCTGGTGTCGATCAGGCCGCAGCAATAGTCGCGCACCTCGTAGATCATCATGTTGTAGGCGGACTTGGCCAGCACATTGGCCATCTCGTCGCCATAGGCGACGATGGCATTGCGGACGACTTCCACGGTGATGGGATTGATCTGGGACATGGGGGGCCTCAGTGGGAAAGTCCGATGCGGATGATCAGGTGGCCGGTGTCGGCCACCGTGACGTGGTCGCCGGGCGCGACCAGCGTCGTCGAATTCTGCTCCTCGATCACGGCAGGTCCCTCGACGACGTCGCCGGGCCTGAGCGCCGGCCGCCAGACGATGCGTGCGTCGAGCGGTTTCGAGGCGTCGTCGAAAATCACCGGGCGGGTCGTGTCGTCGCGTTCGGCTTCTGTCTGCCAAGGCTCGCCGAGCCAGCGCTCCGCGAGCGTGTCCGCCCGGTCGGATGTCACGATGAGCCGGAGGTTAACGACTTCCATGGATTCGTCGGGGGCTGACTGGCCGTAGCGCTGGTCGTGCTCGACGTCGAACGCCGCCTTCAGTGCGGCATGGCCGTCGGTCAGATCGTCCGGATGCTCGATCGGTATGGGGATGGCGTGTTCCTGGCCGACATAGCGAAGGTCGGCAAAGAATTCGAAGCGCGCGGAGCCGAGCGCGATGCCGTCGGCCGCGAGATGCGCCCGGCCCGCCTCTTCGAGTTCCTCGTAGACCGTGCGCACCGTGTCTAGATCGAGCGTGCCGAGGCGCCCGATCAGCGTCCTGACGAAATCCTGCCGCCATGAGGCCATCAGCATACCGAGGGCCGAGAACGTCCCAGGCAGCTTCGGGATGACGACGGTCGGGATGAAGATCTCGCGCGCGATCGAGCTGGCGTGAAGAGGTCCGCCGCCGCCGAAGGCGATCATGGCCGTGTCGCGCGGATCGACCCCCTTGTTGACCGAGACGGCGCGGACCGACAGCGACATGGCGCTGTCAGCGATGCGGATGATACCGAGCGCCGCTTCCTCCACGGACAGGCCAAGCGGCCCCGCTATCTTGTCCCGGATCGCGCGGCGGGACGCCTCCACGTCCAGCGGCATGCCGCCGTTGAGGAAGCGCTTCGCGTTGATGCGCCCGAGCACGAGATTGGCGTCGGGGACCACCGGATCGGCATTGCCCTTGCCGTAGCACGCCGGGCCGGGATCGGCTCCGGCGCTCTGGGGGCCGACATGCGCGCCGCCGCCCTCGTCGATCCATGCGATCGATCCGCCGCCGGCGCCGACTTCGACGATGTCGACGACGGGCAGTTGCATCGGCTGGCCGCTGGCGTGGTCGCCGATGACGTACCCATCCTCGATCGCGGGAGCACCGTTGGTGATGAGGCTCGACTTGGCGGTGGTTCCGCCCATGTCGAAGCCGATGCACCGGTCGTAGCCGAGGAGCGTCGCCAGGCGCCCGGCACCGATCATGCCGGCGACGGGCCCCGATTCCATCATCGAGACGGGCTGCCCCTGGGCGAGGTTGATCGACATCACGCCGCCATTGGAGCGCATGATGTGGACCTTGCCTTCGAAATCGGCCCCCCGCAGATGGCTTTCCAGCTTTCCGAGGTAGGCCTTCACCCTGGGGCCAATAAAGGCGTTCAGCGCGGTCGTGGAGGTCCGCTCGTATTCGCGGTACTCGCGGAGGATCTCGTGCGAGAGCGTCACGAACAGGTCAGGCCGCGCTTTTCGCAGAATCTCCCCGACGCGGCGCTCGTGATCGGGATTGGCATAGGCGTGCAGCAGGCACACTGCGACGGCCTGGATGCCGTTGGCGCGGAAGTCGTCGAGGATTGCCGTAAGCGAACTCACGTCGAGCGGCGTCAGCACCTCGCCGGCGGCGTTGATCCGCTCGTCGATCTCGTAGCGGAACTCGCGCGGTATCAGCGGTTTCGGCCTGTGGAAGAACAGGTTGAACGCCTCGATGCGGTTGCCGCGGCCGATGGCATAGACATCGCGGAACCCGCGCGTCGTGATCAGCGCGGTACGCGCGCCCTTGAGCTCGAGCACCGTGTTGATAGCGATGGTGGATCCGTGCAGCACCTCCGAAAGATTCTTCATGTCGCAGCCGGCAAGCCTGAGGCTCGTCGCGACGCCTTCGGTCGGGTCGGCGGGAACGGTCGACGTCTTGGACGTGACGATTTTCCCGTCGACGCACCCAACCAGGTCGGTGAAGGTTCCACCGATGTCGGTACCTACTATGTTCATGTCGATGATTCTCCCGAAGAGCCGCGCCTACGCCTTCCAGCGCGTGAAGCGTCGTTCTGCGATGCGGACGATTTCGTTGAAGGTGATGGCGATCACGGCCAGCAGGAAGATGATCGCATAGAGGGGGGCGGGATCCATCGTCTCCGCGAAGACCTTGGTGTAGTAGCCGATCCCCTGGGTCGAGACGTAAAGTTCCGCCAGTATGACGCCCAGCAGCGTCATGGTCATCCCGAGTCGCAGACCGGCAAAGAAGCTCGGCACCATGTGCGGGAAGATCACGTGGCGGAACAGGTCGACCCGGCTGGCACCCATCGATTGGGCGCCGCGGATGTAGAGCTGGTTGACGTTGCGCATTCCGGCGACGACGTTGACCAGGATCGGAAACACGCCGTGGCTAAAGCCGAACGCGATCTTGGAACCTGCTCCGAGGCCGAAGACGAGCACGAACAGCGGCAAAAGGACGACCTGCGGAATGGCGTAGAGGAGCAGGATGATCGGGAAGGTCGACCGGCGGCCGAAACTGGTCCAGCCAACGGCGAGGCCCAGCGCCAGTCCCACCGCGATCGACAGCCCGTAGGCGATCGTGATCTGCCAGATCGCATTCAGGACGGCGGTGCGGATCTTCGCATCAGCCAGTACAGTGTCGAACAGGCTCTGCGCGACTTCCGTCAGCGGCGGGAAGAAGGTCGGGTTGGCAAGCAGCCGCGCATAGAGCTCCAGCACGACCGCCGCCAGGACTATGAGCGACAGCCGGGCCCACACGATCCCTCGGGGACCGCCGAAGAAGGCGCTGGCGCGCTGCAGCGGCGACCCGCCGTGGCGACTCATCGTGGTGTTGTCCGCAATCGACATCGCCTAGTGCTCCCGGCCCCGGCTCTCGACGTGCGAGACGACCATGTTGAGAATGATCGCGGTGACGATCACGAAGACGATCCAGGCGAACATCCGCGCCGGCTCCATCAGTTCGGCCGCATGGGCGATGTTGTTGCCGACACCCGACGCAGAGGAGATCGCCTCGCCGCCGAGGACCGACGCGAAGCAGATGAAGAAGCTGATGCGAAGCCCGGTTACCACAACCGGAAAGGCGGCCGGCAACAGGACGTGGCGGAACATCTGCGAGCGCGAGGCGCCCATCGACCGTGCCGCCTTTACGTAGTGGGCGCCGACGCCGGAAAAGCCCGCGATGGTGTTCAGCGCGACGGGAAAAAAGCCGTAGACAGCCCCATAGGCGACCTTCGATGCGGGCCCGATGCCGAACACCAGGATGAAGATCGGGAAGAAAAGGGTGATCGGCACGGCGAAGCATGCGGCGATCAGCGGCTCGAACAGCCTGGTGGAATAGCGCGACCGGCTGACGAGATATCCGACGGCGAGGCCGGAAACCACGGCGATGCCGTAGGCCTGGACGATGGAGGTCAGCGTCACCCCGACCGCCGACCAGAACTGCCCGCCGGAAACCAGCCTCGCAAAGGCCCGCCACACCGCCTCCGGGTGAGGCAGGAACAGCGGCGTCACCATTCGGTTGGCGGCCAGCGCCCACCAGACAAGGCCGACGGCGACGAGGAACCCGACTTGGATCGCGCGCGTCGCGAGCGTGTTGCCTTCCTTCCCGTTCATGTCAGCCTCCGTGCAGCGAGACCGGCGCCGACACGGGATCGCGCATGGCGGCGGTCGCCGCGCGAATCTCGTCCCTCAGCAAGGCATAGAGCTCGTTGCGCAACTCGCTGAAGCGCGGCTCCAGCATGAAGTCGGGGGATCGAGGATGCGGCTCGCCGACTTCCACGACCGTCTTGATGCGCCCCGGTCGGGCGGTCATGACGATGATGCGGTCCGACAGGAAGACTGCTTCGGCGAGGCTGTGGGTGACGAAAACGATGGTCTTGCCGGTTTCGGCCAGCAGGGTCGAGAGGTCCTCGCCCAGCACCATGCGGGTTTGTTCGTCAAGCGCGGCGAAGGGCTCGTCCATCAAGAGCACGTCGGTCTTGAGCGCGATGCCGCGGGCCATGTTGACGCGCTGGCGCATGCCGACCGACAGCTGGTTGGGATAATGGTTCGCGAAGGTCGCCATGCCGACCGACTTCAG
Source organism: uncultured Mesorhizobium sp. (assembly GCA_950071955.1). Classification (GTDB taxonomy): domain Bacteria; phylum Pseudomonadota; class Alphaproteobacteria; order Rhizobiales; family Rhizobiaceae; genus Aquibium; species Aquibium pacificus. The sequence continues at coordinate 5,393 of CATMOC010000122.1, forward strand.
CGCCTTCATCGTGCGGTCGGACCACTCCGACTGCGGCACGCCCTGGAATTTCAGTGCGATGTTGAAGTTCTCGACGATGGTGTACCAGGGGAACAGCGTGCTTTCCTGGAACACGAAGGAGATGGCGTCGGGCGTCGGGCCCTTGATCTCGCGCCCGTCGATCCGTGCGCTGCCCGAACTGGCGTCCGTCAGCCCACCGATGATGTTGAGGAGCGTGCTCTTGCCGCAGCCGGAGGGCCCGAGCAGACAGACAAACTCGCCCTTGCGGATGTCCAGAGACACGTTGTCGAGCGCAAGGACCGACTGGTTCGACTTGGCCTCGCCGAAGCGCTTGCTGACGTTCTTGACCGATATGACGACCGGGGACGAGGATCCGTCCGTCGCGGCGCGGAATGCGGGCGCGTTCATCGTGTTTCCTGTCTTCGAGGGGAGGAGCGCGGCCGGACCGGCCGGCCGCGCACGCCGTGTCAGAACTTCACCGGGATGAATTGGTCGGTGTAGAGTTCGGAAATCTCGGGCTCGTAGTCGAGAATGCCGAGTTCGACGTAGGACTTCTTGAGAACGTCGATCGCGTCCGGATCGAACGTCCCGTCCACGGACATCATGCCCATCTCGGTATCGAAGACTTTCGCGACGATGTGCTCGCTGACCTTCATCTCCGCCGCGGAGACCTTGATCGAGCTCTCCTTGTTGTCCTTCATGTGCTGGACGGTCATGAACCAGCCCTTCAGGAACCTCTCGATGACTTCGGGGCGGTCTTCGATCACCTCGTCGCGTGCGAAGATCACGTGTGTGTGGAAATGCGGGACGAGGTCACCGAAGTCGACCAGCACGCGCGCCATTCCCCGGTCTTCCAGGTCGTAGCCCTGCACGGTTGACGTGACGCTGGCGGGCAACTCGCCCGATTCCATCGCGGCGAGGCGGGTGCGCATCTCGCCCATCGCCACCGGCTGGAGCCGGTCGTCACCTTCCCAGCCCTTCTGGCGGTTGAGCTCATCGACGATCCAGGCCGTCAGCGAGCCTGCCGTGGTCACGCCGACGCGTTGGCCCTTGAGATCGTCGATCGCGTTGAGGTCGGACTTAGCTCCGACCACGAGCGCCATGTTACGCGGCGGACCGGCGAGCGTCGCCACGGTCTTGATCGGCACGCCCTTGGCCGCGTAGGCCATGCTCGGACCCGAGCCGAGACCCACGTCGAGTTCACCGGCGGCGAAGGCCTGCTGCATCTTGGCATCGCCCGCGAAGGCGAAGAATTCTATATCGAGTCCGACCTTTTCCCAGATGCCGGCCGCTTCGCCGACCTGGAGCGCGGAAAACGCGAGGGAACTCGTCACCGATTTTCCGACGCGCAGTTTATCCAGTTCCTGCGCCATCGAACTGCCGGAGAACGGCAGGCCCGTTCCGAGCGCGAGAAATGCGGCCACGGCCACTCGTCTGGTCAATTTCATCGTATTCCTCCCTAAAGCCGGACCTCTACCGGATCTTGAGCCGACGACAGCTACCTCCCGCCAGCGCAACCCGACTGTTTCACCATGGCTTCGGCCGAGCAACCGGTCTTCACCCTATCGGCAGTCATAGCCTTTAGGCTTTGAGGTGGACATAGGGGCAAAGCTGCCACCACTCGCCGAGTGGAGAGTTTTACGCTCGGCATGTCGTCGGTCGGAAAAAGGGAGTTCCAACTGGCTATGAACGAAGTCCATCGCCCAGGTCTGGCTGCAGCGCAGCTTCAGTTCGAGCGATTCCGAGGTGCCAAGCGATTGAGATCCCAGATCGCCAGCGGCAACTCCGACGCGGCTGCGATCACCGTCGATCGGCCTCTTCCGGGCAGGGTTGCCAACTCAGGCGCAGCAGCGCCTCCGCAGCGGCTTTCCGGCGCGTTGCCCGGATCTCGATCCCTTCCCGGGCGAAATCCGGCGCTGGTTCAGATACCGTTCGTCCCGTCCGAGCCGATATAGGCGATCCGGAGCAGGTTCGTAGCGCCGGGCGTGCGCAACGGCACGCCGGCGGTGACGATGATACGGTCGCCCGCCCGTCCGAAGCCTTCGGCGAAGGCGATGCGGCAGGCTCGGTCAACCATGTCGTCGAGATCGCTCGCGTCTGGCGTGACGACGCAGTGCAACCCCCACACGAGCGAGAGACGGCGGGCGGTCTCCACGACAGGCGAAAGCGCGATGATGGGCACGCGCGGACGCTCGCGCGCGGCGCGCAGGCCAGTGGTGCCCGAGGCAGTGTAGGTAACGATGGCCGAGAGCCTGAGCGTTTCCGCGATCTGGCGCGCGGCGAGCGATATTGCGTCCGCGCCCGTCGCTTCCGGCTCGGAGCGCTGTGCGTTGATGATGCCCGGGTAGGTGGGGTCCTTTTCCACCTGCACCGCAATCGCGTTCATCATGGACACCGCCTCGACCGGATACTGGCCGGCCGCCGATTCGGCCGACAGCATGATCGCGTCGGCGCCCTCGAAGACGGCGATCGACACGTCCGAGACTTCGGCGCGCGTCGGTACGGGGGCGGTGATCATCGATTCCAGCATCTGCGTGGCGACCACGACCGGCTTGCCGGCGCGCCGGCAGGCGCGGGTTATCTGCTTCTGGATGCCGGGCACCGCCTCAAGTGGCATCTCGACGCCCAGGTCGCCGCGCGCCACCATAATGGCATCGGACAGATTGACGATTTCGTCCAGGTGATCCATGGCCCCCGGTTTTTCCAGCTTGGCCATGACCCCGGCGCGCCCGGCGATCAGTTTTCGGGCTTCGGCGATGTCTTCGGGGCGCTGCACGAAAGACAGCGCCACCCAGTCAACGCCGAGATCGAGACCGTAGCGCAGGTCTTCCAAATCCTTTGCCGTCAACGAAGAAAGGGGCAGGACCGCGGTCGGTACGTTGACCCCCTTATGATCGGACAACGCGCCGCCGGTCAGGATTTCCGTCTCGGCGAAATCGCGGCCGAATTCAACAACCCTGAGGCGGATGTTGCCGTCATCGAGCAGCAAGTCCGTGCCCTCTTCCAGAGCCTCGAAAATTTCCGGATGATGCAGGGATACGCGGTCTTCATTGCCGAGGCCGTCGCTCAGATCGAGACGAAACCTTTTGCCCGCCTCCAGTTGGACCTTGCCGCCCTGAAACCGGCCGACGCGCAGCTTCGGCCCCTGGAGATCGAGAAGAATGCCGACGGAGCGGTGATATTTCTCCTCCATGGAACGAATGATATCGTACCGGAGTTTGTGGTCGGCATGTTGGCCATGGCTGAAATTCAGGCGAAAAACATCGGCGCCGGCCTGAAACAAGGCGTTGATCATTTCCTCTGACGAGGTGCCCGGCCCGAGGGTGGCGATAATTTTGGCATTGCGCATACGTCTCATAAGAACCCCAGAATACGCACCGTCTCCAATTATGCCAGCCTTTATAGGGTGTTCGGACCGTAAATTTGAAATTCTTCGGATTTTCCCGGAACTTCGGCCAGAACTCTGGTGCTGACCGGAAGTGGTCGTTAAAATGGCCCCCCAAAATTAACTTTCCGGGGCGGTCCCGGCGTTAACCCGAATTAAG
>CATMOC010000123.1 GCA_950071955.1 uncultured Mesorhizobium sp.
CATCGGAGAAAAGTGGAACACCGACGCGGAGGGCCTGGCGGTGCGCGACGGCATCGCCACCGTCGGTTTCGAGCGGGAGCACCGCGTCTCCGAGTTCCGGCTGGCACCCGAGGACATGAAGGCGCCGCTGCGCGACGTCGATTTCCTCGTTCCCGCCCACGAATTGCGCCGCAACCGAGGCTTCGAGACGATCACCTTCGCCCATCCGCACGGCATCCACGAAGGCGCGCGGGTGGTGGTGTCGGAGAAGAGCCTCGACACGAAGGGCAACATCTTCGCCGCGATCATCGAGGGTCCGGCCAGGGGCGTCTTCACGGTCGCCCGCCGAGGCGAGTTCGACATCACCGACGGGGCATTCCTGCCCGACGGCGACCTCCTGCTCCTCGAGCGAAGCTATTCCGTTGGTAAGGGCGTCGGCCTAAGGCTGCGCCGCATCTATGGCGAGAGCATCATGCCCGGCGAACTTGCCGACGGGCCGATCCTGATGGAAGCTGACATGGGCTACCAGATCGACAATATGGAAGGCATGGACGTCTGGCGCCGCGACGACGGCGCCCTGATGGTGTCGCTCGTCTCGGACGACAACCACTCGCTGCTGCAGAGGAACCTCTACCTGGAGTTTATCCTGCACGAAGATTGAGAGTGGAGTGGCCCCACTGCGTCCGCTCACGCCGGCCTGACCGCCACCCACACCACATGCCGCGCGCCGCGCTTGCCGGTAGCACGCACCTTTTCTTCCGTGACCTCGAAGCCCGCCCGCAACAGTCGGCGCGTGAAACCCGCGTCCGGTCCCGAAGACCAGACCGACAGCACCCCGCCCGGCCGCAGGGCACGGAACGCGGCGCTTAAGCCGGCGGCGGCGTAAAGCGCGTCGTTCGAGCTGCGGCTGAGACCTTCGGGGCCGTTGTCTACGTCGAGAAGGATGGCGTCCCAGGCGCCCGCGGCGGCGCGGATCGGAAGGCCGACATCGGTCTCCTCCACGCTCACGCGCGGATCGTCGAGGCAGCCTTGCAGAACCACCGCCATCGGCCCGCGCGCCCAGGCGACCACGGCCGGCACCAGTTCGGCTACCGTCACGCTCGCGGGGCCGAGTTCCGCGAGGGCCGCTCGGAGCGTAAAGCCCATGCCCAGCCCGCCGATGAGGATCGCCGGTTCCGGGCGGTCGCCGAGCCTTGCCAGCGCGAGCCTCGCCAGCGCCTCCTCCGAGCCGCCCATGCGGCTGTTCATCAGCTCGTTCGTGCCCAGCATAATGGAAAACTCGGCGCCGCGCCGCTTGAGGCGCAATTCCGCTCCGGGCTCGCCGGGCACCGGCGCCGAGTCGAGCTGGACCCAGGGGATCACGGGCTGTTCGGCGCGTAAGCCGCGCAGGCGGCGGACGTCGCTGCTTGCTCGACCGAGGCCCGCGTCATCTACCGCGATGCCGCGTAAGGCTCGGGCCGCAGCACCGAAAGCAGGGCGCCGTAGGGCACCAGCATGGCGAGCCCGATCAGGATCTTGACGCAGAAGTCGCCGATGGCCAGCGACACCCACAGCGGCACCTCGCCGCCCAGGAAGGCCACGGGGAAGGCGAGCGACCCGTCCTCCATGCCGAACACGGCGTCGATGCCGGAGAAGGCGGCCGAAAAGGCGAGACCGAAGAAAAGGACCGTGTCCAGCACCGAGCCGATCAGTGTCGAGATGAACGGCGCCTGCCACCACGCGTTGCCGCGCAGCCGGTCGAAGATCGAGGCGTCGAGCAACTGCGCCGCCAGGAACGCCGTGCCGGAGGCGAACGCGATGCGCGGCGTCGCCAGCCAGACCGAAAGGACGACCGCGATGACGAAGCCGGCCAGCACCACCTTGCGCGCGGCGCGGGGGCCGAAGCGGCGGTTGGTCAGGTCGTTGACGAGGAAGGCGACCGGATAGGTGAAGGCACCCCATGTCAGGATCTCGCCCAGCCCGAAATGCGCGAACGGATACTGGACGAGGAAGTTGGAGGCGGCGACCACGGCCGCCATGGCCACGACGAACGGCAGGATGCGATGCGTGCTTGTCATTTTTTTATCCTGGGTGATGGAACCAGAAAGGCGGGCTACGGCCCGCCTTGCGCGATGAACCGGACGGAAGAGGGCGGATCAGGCCGCCTGCTGTTCCGCCAGCTTCTTGGTGATCTGCTTCTTCAGCAGGCGGGCCCGCTGCGAGAGCTCGGCATTGTCGGCCTTGATCAGGAAGGCGTCGAGGCCGCCGCGATGCTCGACCGAACGCAGCGCGTTGGCGGAGATCCGCAGGCGCACGTTCTGGTTCAGCGCTTCCGAGATCAGCGTCACGTTGACGAGGTTCGGGAGGAAGCGGCGACGCGTCTTGTTGTTGGCGTGGCTCACATTGTTGCCGTACAGGACGGCCTTGGCGGTCAGTTCGCAAGCGCGTGACATGGTTTCTTACCTTCGGTTCTCTGCCGGACCAATCGACCCACCCGCGCCAGACCGGTTGGCGCGCGGGAAATGTCAGGCGGCCTCATTGGAAAAAGTCGCGCCTGCATAGTGGCAAACGGCCGGATCGTCAAGCGAGATGCCGTTCCTTATGTGCCCTACCGAGAACTGGAAGAGTTCAAGAGCAAGCTTGGTTCTCCGTTTCCTCGCCAGTGGCAACGTCCATGACGTGGTCGGCCTTTCCGATCGGCGGCGAGGCGCCTCTCTACTCTAGGGTCCGATCGGCCTCCTGTTCGATGATGACATCGAGTGTGACCATCCCTGCATCCAAATCGGTGGCGGCAGTGTGAATTATGCGCTGTACCCGGTACAAATCGGCAAGAAGCACTCCTGCTTCATCGCGCTTCCCGTCGCGCGAAAACGCGACAAACTCCCCGACACGCGGCACCTCCTGGAACGTTCGCACCACCAGCCATCCCGCTGCGGAAACGCCGTCTCCATCTCCAATCTTGATATGACAGCTTACCGACATGAACACTCCCTCGCTTTCGGCTAAAGTACATGAGAATTCGGAAGCCGTCGCGGCACTCGCGTCCACCACGCATGACCCGACCTGGGTTCCGCCATCGATACGCCATACCAAACCTTTGCCGCATTCGAACCGCTACTGGGTCTCCAAGGGATGAAGTAGCGCCGGTCGCGCCCTATCTCCGGATGATGATCAAGATGACACGACTTCCCTTCGTGGCTGGTGCCGCGTATGCAACCCTGCTCGCAGGCACCGCTTTCCAGGCCGGCGCCGCGGCGCCCTCCACCGTCCAGTCGGAATACGCCGTTTCGCTCTATGGCCTGACGCTGGCGAAATCGAGCTTCCGCAGCACGATCACCTCGGGAGGCTACGAACTCGACGGCACGCTGCGGAGCGCCGGGCTTGCCAGCGTCTTCGACGACACCGTCGGCACGGTCCGGGTGAGCGGCCGCTTCGGCAGCGAAATGCCGCGCCCCGACGCCTATGCCGTCGACTACGTCTCGGGAAAGAAGAAGAAGAATACCCGCATCACCTTCTCCGGCGGCAACGTCGCGAGTGCGCAGAATACGCCGCCGGTGCGGACGAACCGGCCGGGCTGGATCCCAGTTGCGATGGGGCACCTGGCGAACGTGGCCGACCCGCTGTCGGCGACCCTGGTGCCGGCTGCGAGCCCTGACGATGTCTGCCGGCGCACCATCCGCATCTTCGACGGCGCGATGCGGGCCGACCTGCGGCTGACGCCGGCCGGCAGCGGCGAGATATCGATCCCTGGCTACGAGGGCGCGACCGTCAGATGCACGGCGAGCTTCGTTCCGGTCTCCGGCTTCCAGCAGGGCAAGGACTCCATCGAATACCTGCGCGACCGGGCCCGTATTACGGTGGCCTTTGCGCCGGTCGGCGCCACCGGTGTATATGCGCCCGTCGAAGCGTCGGTCTCGACCAAGATCGGCACGGTCCAGGTCAGGGCGCTGCGCTTCGAAGCCATAGAATAGCCGGAAGCCAGCCGCTTCCGGCCCTGCGGGAGCGTGGAATGGGACGGGCGACGCTGATCGGCTTCTCGGCCGTGATGATGTGGGCGCTTCTGGCGCTCTTCACCGATGCATCCGGCGCGGTGCCGCCGTTCCAGCTTTCAGCCATGTGCTTTTCCATCGGCGCCGGCGTGGGGCTCGTCGCGCGCGCCTTCGGACCGGCGGCGAAAGCCGCAGCGCCGATCCCGCCGCTGGTGTGGGTGATCGGCATCGGCGGCCTCTTCGGCTACCACTTCTTCTACTTCACTGCGCTGCGCAACGCGCCGGCGGTCGAGGCCAGCCTCATCGCCTATCTCTGGCCGCTGCTGATCGTGCTCGGTTCCGCGCTGATGCCGGGGGAACGCCTCGGCTGGCATCACGTCGTCGGCGCGCTGATGGGGCTCGCCGGCACGGGTCTCATTGTGTCGAGGGGAGGGGGCTTCGAATTCGAGAGCCGCTACGTGTTCGGATATGCCATGGCCGGCCTGTGCGCGGTCTTCTGGTCGTCCTATTCGCTGTTGTCGCGCCGCTTCGACGACGTGCCGACCAGCATCGTGACCTGGTTCTGCGCGGCGACGGCGCTTTTGTCGCTCGTCTGCCATCTGGCGCTCGAGGAGACTGTCTGGCCGGCCGGCGCGGGCGAGTGGCTGGCGGTCGCAGGCCTCGGCCTGATGCCGGTCGGCGCTGCCTTCTACGCCTGGGACCACGGCGTCAAGCGCGGCAACATCCAGGTGCTGGGCGCGGCGAGCTATGCCGCGCCGCTGCTGTCCACCATCATCCTGATCGGCTTCGGCTTCGCCGAACCGACGCTTGCGATCGTCGGCGCCTGCCTGCTGATCACGGCCGGCGCGGCGCTGGCGGCGAAGAACATGCTCTTCAGACCGGCGAGGCCCGCCGTGGCGGAGTTGGGCGAATGATGCCGTTCCCCGGCGGACCGGAGGCCCTGCCCAACGGCACCCTGCTGCTCTCCGTCGCGGCGGCGGTGCTCTATCTTTTCATGACGGGACGCGAGCCGTCCTGGCGGCGCACGCTTGCAAAGACCGCGTCGACGGCGCTTCTGGCCGTGCTCGCCTTCGTTGTCGGCGGACCCGTCCTGCTCGTCGTGGCGCTGGTCCTCAGCGCGGCCGGCGACGCCTTCCTCGCGCACGAGGGCGAACCCGCCTTCATGGCGGGGCTCGGCAGCTTTCTTGCCGCGCACATCGCCTACATCGTGCTTTTCGCGCAGTCCGGCGCCGGTCCGGCCGTTCTCTTTGCCGAGCCGTGGCGTCTTGCCGCCGCACTGCTGATGCTCGCCTTCTCCGTGGGCATGTTCCTTCGGCTGCGGCCTGCCTTGCCTGCGGCCCTGCTCGCGCCGGTCGCGGTCTATGTCGCGGCGATCCTCGGCATGGGCGTCTTCGCGCTGACGCTGCCGTCATGGGTCGTGATCGCCGGCGCGGTCCTGTTCATGGCGTCGGATGCGATCCTCGCTGTGGGACGGTTCCTGATCGCCGAAACCTCGCCGCGGCAGGCGATCGTCCGCCCTGCCGTATGGATCCTCTACTACATTGCGCAGGCAGCGATCACATTGGGCTTCCTGCTCGGCTGATCCCCGGTTCCCAGCCTTCAGGCGCCATCTCGAAGGCCGCGAAGTCGAAACCGGGCGCCACCGTGCAGCCGACCAGCGTGAAGGCTCCGAGGCTTCTGGCCGACTGCCACGCACCCGCCGGCACCACCGCCTGCGGTCGCTGGCCGGCAACGATGTCCGGCCCGAGCGTCGTCGCGGATGCCGGCGCCTGCCCGTCCGAGACGAGCAGTTCGAGCGGCGCGCCGGCATAGAAGTGCCAGACCTCCGCCGCGTCCCGAACCCTGTGCCATGCCGAGACCTGTCCGCGTTCGAGCAGGAAATAGATCGCCGTCGAGTGGCCGCGTTCGTCGGCCGCGCCGTCGCGAAAAGTCTCGACGTACCAGCCGCCTTCGGGATGCGGCCGCATGCCGAGCGCCTGCACGATCCGGCGCGGATCGGCGTCGCCCATCAGAAGACGTCCTTGCGCTTGCGGATCTCGGCAAACACCGCTTCGTCGCTGGCGCCCTCCATGCCGAGATTGCGCCGGATCACCGGATCGTGCGCGCGCATGAAGGGGTTCGTCGCCATCTCCTCCATCAGCGTCGTGGGCAGCGTCGGCTTCTCCGCCGCGCGCAGCCTGTCGATCCCGGCCGCGCGCTCCTTCAGCGCCGAATTCGTCGGATCGACCGACAGCGCGAAGCGGGCGTTTGCCTGCGTGTATTCGTGTCCGCAATAGATCACCGTGTGCAGCGGCAGCGCCGCAAGCTTCTTCAGCGAATCGAACATCTGCGGCGGCTTGCATTCGAACAGCCGCCCGCAACCGAGCGCGAACAGCGTGTCGCCGGTGAAGGAGATCTTCGATTGCGGGAAATGGTAGCAGACATGTCCCGCCGTGTGGCCGGGCGTGGAGATCACCCGCACCTCCTCGTTGCCGAACGCGAAGGTGTCGTTGTCCTTCACCGTCCGGTCGATGCCGGGGATCTTCGCCGCTTCCGCCTCGGGCCCGATGATGGTCAGCCCGAACCTCTCCTTCAGCGCCAGATTGGCCTCGACGTGGTCGCCGTGGTGGTGCGTCGTCAGGATCACCGTCGGCTTCCAGCCGGTACGCTCGATCGCCGCCAGGATCGGGCGTTCCTCCGGCGCGTCGATGATCGCAGTCGCGCCGCTGTCGGGATCGTGCGCGAGCACGCCGAAATTGTCGCTGCGGCACATGAACTGCTCGATCTGCAGAGCCATTCGCATCTCCTCGTGATTTCGAGGGAAACGATAGGGCGCGTTCCACTATCGCGCCACCCCTTCCTTGCGGAGTACGGCGGGCATGGATACCGTCCGCGCCCATGTACTGCGACATCGTCGACCTGCGTTCCTTCTATTCCACCACGCTTGGCCGCCTGGCCGAGCGGTCGATCGCGATGGCGCTGTCCAGCGTTTGGGCCGGCCTGCCGAACGAGCGCCTCGTGGGCCTGGGCTACGCCCTGCCGTGGCTGGACCGCTTCGGAACCGAGGCGGAGCGCGTCTTTGCCTTCATGCCGGCCTCCCAGGGCGCCATCAACTGGCCGCCCAACGGCCCATCCGCCACGGCGCTGGTCTTCGACGAGGAACTGCCGCTGTTCGATTCCTCCATCGACCGCATGCTCCTGGTGCACGCGCTCGAACACGCGGAGAACCCGCGCGAGACCCTGATGGAGATCTGGCGCGTGCTCGCCCCCGGCGGTCGGCTCATAATCGTGGTGCCCAACCGGCGCGGCGTCTGGGCGCGCTTCGAGCACACGCCCTTCGGCACCGGGCGCCCCTGGTCGCGTGGCCAACTGACGACTTTGTTGCGGGAGACGAATTTCACCCCCTCCGCCTGGAGCGAGGCGCTGCTCTTTCCTCCGTCCAGGAAGCGCTGGGTCCTGCGCTTCCATCAGATCCTGGAGCGCAGCGGGCGCCGCTTCTGGCCGATGTTCTGCGGCGTGCTCATCGTGGAAGCCCAGAAGCGCCTCTACCAGGGCCTGCCGGTTGCCCAGCGCGCCTCGCGCCGCGTCTTCGTGCCCGTGCTGGCACCCCAAGGCGCAAGCGCAGCGCGCGAGGGAGACTTAACGCAGCGTTAACCATGTTTTCTGATCATTCCTCCGGGCTTCCGGGGGATTCGGCCATGGTTTTCTGGCGCTTCGATCAGAAGACGACGCTGCTCACCATCGTTCGCGAACTTCACGCGCGCGGTGTTTCGCTGGACGACATCGACGTCAGGCTCTGCGAGATCGGACCGGTCGATCTGGACCTCCTGCGCGAGTGCTTCCACGAGATTACAGCCGAAATCGCCGGCGGCGAGCCGGTCGCCGCGTGATTGCCGATCAGCGCTTCAGAACGAACACGGCCTGCTGACCGAAGAAATTCCAGAACCACCACGGCATCGACACCCCGATCGAATGTCCGTCGCGGTCGAGCGCCATGGCGCTTTCCACCGTCGCGCCGATCTCGTCGCACAGGGCGATGAAGTCGCGGATGGTGCAGAAGTGAATGTTGGGCGTGTCGTACCAGCTGTACGAAAGCTCGCGTGTCACGGGCATGCGCCCGCGAAACAGGAGCGAGAGGCGCACCTGCCAGAAGCCGAAATTGGGGAACGAGACGATCGCCCGCTCTCCAATCCGCAGCAGTTCCCTCAGCACCTCCTTGGGGTTCCGTGTCGCCTGCAGCGTCTGGGACAGGATCACGTAGTCGAAGCCCTTGTCCGGATAGAAGACGAGATCGGTGTCGGCGTCGCCCTGGATCACCGAAAGACCGCGCGCGACGCTCTCGTTGACGCCGCGCTGCGAGATCTCGACGCCGCGCCCGTCAACCTGCTTGTCGAGTTCCAGGTACTCCAGCAGTTCGCCGTCGCCACAGCCGACGTCGAGCACGCGCGCGCGGGGCTTGATGAAGTCCGCGATGACCTTGAGGTCGATGCGGGGTCCGTTGCGGCCGGTCATGCGAGTTCCTCCAGTCCCCGAGCGCGCGCCGCGGAGCGCAGGAAGCCGCTGATGGCGGCGAAGAGTTCCGGCTCGTCCAGCAGGAAGGCGTCGTGGCCGCGGTCGGTCTCGATCTCGACGAAGGAGACCGAAGCGCCGGCTGCGTTCAGCGCATGCACGATGGTGCGGCTTTCCTCGGTCGGGAACAGCCAGTCGCTGGTGAAGGACACGAGACAGAAGCGCGTCTTGGTGCCGGCGAAGGCGTCCGCCAGCCTTCCGCCGTGGTCGGCGGCGAGGTCGAAATAGTCCATCGCCCGCGTCATGTAGAGGTAGGAATTCGCGTCGAAGCGGTCGACGAAGCTCATGCCCTGGTGGCGCAGGTAGCTCTCGATCTGAAAGTCGGCGTCGAAGCCGAAGGTCAGCGCTTCGCGGTCTTGGAGATTGCGGCCGAACTTGCGGTGCAATGCCGCCTCG
>CATMOC010000124.1 GCA_950071955.1 uncultured Mesorhizobium sp.
CCCAGCAGAGCCAGTTGCGCGCCCAGCAGGGCTATATACGCGCCCAGGTCGCCAGCAAACTCGAGGCCGCCCGTGCCCAGATCGCGGCGGCGAAAGCCGCTCACGCAGCTGCCGAGGCTGCGCTCGACAATGCCCAATCCCAGTTCGATCGTGTCAAAGCGCTGGCAGAACAAAACGTTCTCTCGGACCAACAGCTCGATGACGCAAAGGCTCGGCTGGCTGCCGCCACGCAGCAGGAGCTTTCGACCGCGGCTGGCGTCGAGACCGCCAAGGCGAATCTGCAGGTCGTCGAGGCGGAGGCGGGCCAGATCGGTGTTCTTGAGCGGCAGATCGCGACGCTTGATGCACAGATCGAGGCGTTGACCGCGCAAGTTGAACAGAAACGCATAGACCTGGCTAGGCACGAGATCAGGGCGGCATTTGACGGCGTGATCGACGGCACTTTCGTTGATGCCGGCGAGTATGTTTCGCCAGGCACTAGGCTGCTGATCTACCACGATCCCGTGATGGTCTGGGTCGACGCCAATGTGAAGGAGACGGATTTCCGGAAGCTCGCCATCGGCGCGTCCGCGCGCATTACCGTCGATGCCGGGGCGCACATGCTGCCCGTCCTGCATCTTTGGCGCACGCGCGATCCGCGCGGTGCCTTGGTTTCGCGCGGTCTCGCAACAATGGGTTTCGCGTTGCCCGCGGCGATCGCCTCCGCCATCGAGGAGCCACATCGCACGGTCGTGGCCTTCACGGGCGACGGCGGATTGATGATGTGCGCCTCCGAACTCGCCACCGCCGCCCAGTACGGCTGCAAGCTGCTCGTCGTCGTCTTCAACGACTCGTGCCTGACCCTCATCGAGGCCAAGCAGCGCCGCCGCCGCCTGCCCAATGCCGGCGTCAACCTTTCGAACGTCAATTTCGCTGCCGTGGCGGAGGGGTACGGCTGCGCCGGCTTCCGGGTGGAGCAGCCGGCGGAGCTGCGCCCGGCGCTGGCCGCCGCGCTCGCCGACAAGCGCACCGCGGTCGTCGACGTCGTCGTCGATCCGGCACCGTACTACGACCAGATCATATCGCTTCGCGGCTGACCGCCGACGACACGCAGGGAGGAGGAAATCGATGTTCTTTGCGCCACCCAGGCCGATTGCTACGAGCGTCTTCGCCTCCTATCCGACCAAGTATCATACCGCTACCGACGACAACGACTGGGTACAGACACAGCCAATGGGCGGCGGACACCACACCTCGCTGCTCGAGGGTCCGTCTTTCGATCGCAACGGTGTTCTTTGGTGCGTCGATATTCCCAACGGCCGAATCCTCAACGTGTCGCCACAGGGCGAGTTCTCTGTCTTCAAGACTTATGACGGTTGGCCGACGGGGCTCAAGATCCATCGCGACGGCCGCGTCTTCATCACCGACGCCAAACACGGCATCATGCTGCTTGATCCGGTCAGCGGCGGCATAGAGCCCTGGCTCGTGCGCGCCGGTCTCGAGCGCTTCAAGGCGGTCAACGACCTGTTCTTCGCCGCCAACGGCGACGTTTGGTTCACCGACCAGGGCCTGACCGGCTGGCAGGACCCCTCGGGCCGACTTTTTCGCGTACGGGCCAACGGGTCGGTCGACTGCGTGCTCGACTGCATACCGAGCCCCAACGGCCTGGTGATGAACCTCGACGAGACGATGGTATATGTCGCCGTCACCCGCGCAAATGCCATCTGGCGCGTACCGCTGATGAAGGACGGCACGGCCGCCAAGGTCGGCACGTTCATCCAGATGTCGGGCGGCGGCGGGCCCGACGGCCTGGCGCTCGACCGAGAGGGCCGGCTCTACATCGCCCATGTCGGCCTCGGCGTCGTGTGGGTCGTGGACCGGCTCGGTCAGCCGGTCTACCGCATCGATTCCTGCGGCGGCCATCACACCACCAACTGTGCCTTTGGCGGTCCCGACGGGAAGACACTGTTCATCACTGAATCGACCGGCGCCAAGATCCTGACCGCCGACCTCGACGTGGCGGGCAAACCCATGTTCAGCGGCGTTTAGACCTTTGCAAACGATCCCTTCCGGCCTCGCCATCGCGGACCTTTCCCAGTTCGAGTTTTCCCCATGCTGATCACCACCGAAAAACTCCAGGCATTCGTCGAGTCCATCTTCAGGGCGGCGGGCAGCAATGCCGGTGAGGCCGAAGTCGTCGCCGCCCATCTCGTCGAAGCCAATCTGACCGGCCACGACAGCCACGGCATCAGCCTTATTCCGGAATACATGAAGAATGTCGCTGCCGGGAACATCAGGCCCAACCAGGTCGGTGGTCTCGTGCGCCGCGACGGCTCGATCCTCGTCTATGACGGCAATCTCGGCTACGGACAGGCCGTCGCGAAGGTGGCGACCGACCTCGCGATCGATGCCGCCAGGCAGTCGGGCCTGGCGCTGCTGGCGCTGCGCAATGCCTATCACATCGGCCGCATCGGTTCCTATGGCGAGCAATGCGCGGCACAGGGACTGGTCTCCGTCCAGTTCGTCAATGCCATCGGCCACCAGCCGCGCGTGGCGCCGCATGGCGGGCGCGATGCCCGCCTGCCCACCAATCCCGTCTGCGTCGCCATTCCGGCGACCGATCGCCGGCCAGCCATGATCCTCGACATGGCGACCAGCAAGATCGCGCAGGGCAAGGTGCGCATCGCCCGCAACAGCGGCCAGCATGTCGGCGAGGGTTTCCTTCTCGATAGCCGGGGCGAGCCCACAACCGATCCGCAGGTCATGTTCGACGATGTGCCAGGATCGATCCTGAGCTTCGGCGAGCACAAGGGTTACGGGCTCTCGCTCGTGTGCGAGATACTGGCCGGCGCCTTCACCGAGGGTACGACCATCCATCCGGGCAACCCTCAGAACGGTTCGGCCGTGAACGGCATGCTGATGATCGTCTTCGACCCGGCCCGCACCTCGAACGTGGAGTGGGCGCGCCGAGAGATCGACGATCTCGTCGACTACGTCACCGCCTCGCCGCCACGCGACCCCGCCCACCCCGTACTCGTCCCCGGAGATCCCGAGCGCGCGACGAAGGCGCAACGCCGCAGGGACGGCATCCCGGTGGACGACGGGACCTGGAAGCGGCTGCTCGAGGCGGCCCATGAGTTGGGCGTGAACTTCGCAGACTAGCCGATGGCGAGGGCGTCGCGATTGTTCGCCGCCGGGACCGCAAAAGGGAGGAGAAGCGATGACAGAACAACGCAGTACCCTTGTTTCGCGCTACGAGGCGTTTGCCGAAAGCTGCGCGACATGGGGCGCGAGGTTGGCCTCGGTTGCGCTGACGCTCATCTGCATCCTCGTCATCGCAGAGATCGTGGCCCGCAACGTCTTCAACACGTCGACGATGATCGCCGACGAGATGTGCGGCTACCTCAATGTCGCCGTCGTTTTCATGGGGCTCGCCTTCACAATGCAGCAACGCGGCTTCATCCGCGTCGAGCTGCTTTATAACAATTTCAGGGGATTTCTCAAATATATTGCAGACTGGATCAATGTAATTCTAAGTTTCTGCTATATATGTATCGTAGTATACTACATGGCGCTCTACACCATTTACTCGTATCGCAACGACATCCGTTCAGCGGAATTGACGCAAACCCCCCTGTTCATTCCACAGACATTTCTGGTCATCGGTTCGATCCTGCTGATGATCTACCTGTTCAAGTACGTCATCAACAGATGCCGGGACGTGCCGTGAGGGGATGACGACATGACCTGGGAAATTCTGTTCGTCGTTTTCGTCCTGCTGATTGCCGGTTCGCTGCTGATCGGCCAGTGGATCGCGTTCGCCCTCGGCTCGGCCGGCATCATCATCATTCTTCTCAGCCGTGGCTTTCTTGGGCTATCCGCGATCAACTCGATCGTCTGGAACACGACCAACAACTACCTGTTCATCGCCGTCCCGCTGTTCCTTCTCATGGGAGAAATCATGCAGCGGACGGGCGTGACGGAATATTTCTATCGCGGCATGGGCGTCCTGCTGCGATGGCTGCCCGGCGGCCTCCTGCACGCCAACATAGGGGCCTGCTCACTGTTCGCCGCCATCAGCGGCTCCAGCGTCGCCACCGCCGCGACGATCGGCACCGTCGCGATCCCCCAGCTCGAGCGTCGTCAGTACAACCTTCGCATGGTCTACGGCTCGATCGCGGGTGGCGGGACGCTCGGAATTCTCATTCCGCCGAGCATCCCCTTCATCCTCTACGGCGCCCTGGTGGATGAATCCATCACCCACTTGTTCATGGCAGGCATCATCCCGGGCCTGCTGCTCGCCAGTATGTTCAGCGGCTACATCCTGATCCGGGTCCTGATAAATCCGTCGCTGACCGGACCAAAGGAACAATCGTCGACCGGATCGGACCTGCGCGACGTCTTGCACGTCATACCGATACTCGCCCTGCTCGGCATGGTACTGGGAGGCATCTACAGCGGGTTGACCACTCCCACCGAATCCGCCGCCGTCGGCGCCGTGGGCGCGCTGGCACTCGGCCTTCTCTACGGACGCATTTCGCGCGAGGCCCTGCGCGAGGCGATCCTCGCGACCATCCGCACGACCGGCATGGTGATGCTGATCGTCGTCAGCGCGCAGATCCTGTCCACCGCGCTGACCTTCAGCGGCGTCAGCCGTGGCATCAGCGAATTGATCTACAATTCGGGCATGTCGAAATGGGAGTTCTTTGCCACTCTGGTACTTCTCTACATCGTCCTCGGATGCTTCGTGGAAGGCATCGCGATGATCTATCTCACGCTGCCGATCCTCTATCCGGTCATTCTTAAGTTCGGCTTCGACCCGATCTGGTTCGGCGTAGTCCTGGTCGTCCTGATCGAAGTCGGCCAGATTCACCCGCCCTTGGGAATCAACCTCTTCACGATCCGGTCGATCGCTCCGAAAAGCAACTTCAGGGACATCGTGATCGGCGCGTTGCCCTACGTCTTCATCGTTCTGTTGCTCGTCCTCATCCTGGCCATTTTCCCTGGACTGGCGCTCTGGTTGCCGCGCGGAGGCTGAGGAGAGATGACGTCGATGCGCCCACCTCGATTTTCCGTCCGCAGGCCCGGTCTCCGCCAGGCGACCACGATGCATGTGTCACAGCCCAGGACCCGCCATGGCCAAGCTTGAAAATCGACATGCCTTGGTAACCGGCTCGACCGACGGGCTTGGCTTGGCCATCGTCAGGAGTCTGGCGCGCGCCGGCTGCGGTGTCGTCATGAACGGTCTGGAAGAAGCCTCGGCGGTGGAGGACACATGCCGGGCGCTGGAGGCGGAACACGGGGTTCCGGTGCGCTACTGCCGGGCCGATCTGGCGCGACCGGAGGAGATCGAGCGGCTCATCGACTTCGCGAACGCGGAACTCGGTTCCGTCGATATTCTTGTCAACAATGCCGTGGTGCGCCATTTCTCGCCGATCGACACTTTCCCTCGCGATCGCTGGGACCAGGCCATCGCGGTGAACGTCTCCGCGCCGTTTCACGCGATGCGACTGGTGCTTCCCGGCATGCGCCGCCGCAACTTCGGGCGCATCTTCAACATGGTCTCCGTATACGGTCTGCGTGGAACGAAAGACCGCATCGATTATGTCGCGTCGAAGGCTGCGCTGATCGGCATGACGCGTGCGGTGGCGATGGAGACGCTCGACCACGACATCACCTGCCATGCGATCTGCCCCGGTTCGCTGCTGTCGCCCGGAACCGAGACCCGCATCCTGAATCTGATGAACGCGAACGGCGGTTCGCGCCTCGAAGCGGAACGCGCGTTCCTGCGTGACAAGCAGCCGACCGGCCGTTTCGTCGAACCCGACAGCGTCAGCGACCTGATGCTTCTTCTGTGCGGCCCGGCCGGCCGCGACATGACCGGCGCGGTGCTGCCGGTCGAGGGCGGCTGGCTCGCCGCCGGCTGATCAACCGTTTGCGGAGACTGAAGATGACGCATTCCACTCCAATCGGCTTCATAGGGCTCGGCTCGATGGGCAGCGCAATGGCGAGCCGGCTCATCGATGCCGGCCACCGGCTCGTGGTGTTCGACCGCGCGCAGGCGGCGCTGGACCCACTCGCGCAGAAGGGCGCTTCCGTGGCCGGAAGCGCGGCGGATGTGGCCGAACGAGCACAGATCGTGTTCGGCTCCCTGCCGACCCCCGACGTGGTGCGCGAAGTGACCCTTGGCTCTCAGGGCATCAGCGCCGGCAAGTCGCGCATATTCGTCGATCTGTCGACCACCGGGCCGCGCGTATCGGCCGAGGTCGCGGCTGGCCTGGCACGAGCCGGGGTCGTCCTGGTCGACGCTCCCGTCAGCGGCGGAAGGGCGGGTGCCTTGAAGGGAACGCTGTCGATCATGACCTCCACCCCGCGAGCCACCTTCGACGAGGTCGAGAGCCTGCTCAAGGTCTTCGGCAAGGTGTTCTACGTCGGCGAAAAGGCAGGTCTTGCCCAGACGATGAAGCTGATCAACAACATCATCTCCGTCGCGGCACTTGCAATCACCTCGGAAGGGATGGTCATGGGCGTCAAGGCGGGACTGGACCCCGACGTGATGCTGGACGTCATCAACGCGTCGAGCGGCCGCAACAGCGCCACGACCGACAAGTTCCCCCGCGCCGTCCTGCCGCGCAGCTTCGACTTCGGTTTTGCCAGCGGCCTATCCGCAAAGGATGTGCGGCTTTGTCTCCAGGAGGCCGATGCTCTCGGCATCCCCATGGTCGTCGGGTCGTCCGTACAGCAGATGCTGTCGATGACGAATGCCGTCTTCGGCCCGCACTCCGACTTCACCTCGATGTGCAAGCTGGTCGAGCAGTGGGCCGACGTGGAAGTCCGCGGACGCGCGGCGGGGCAGGCACGCGGCGAAGCGGTGCGGCCCGGGGCCGTGGCGGCGCAGTAGCGGCGATGACGCAAGCCCTTCCTGCGGTTGCGGTGCAGTTCGGTTCGTTCGTCGAGAACCATGGCTGGAAAGACATCCCGCCGGCACTTCGGCACGAGGCCAAGCGCTCGCTGGTCAACTATTTCGGTTGCGCTATCGGCGTGGCAAATGATCCCGAGATCGAAGCTCTTGTCCGTGTCCTGTCGGAACTGTCGGCTCGGCAACCAGCCTCGATCGCAGGCAGGGGCGAACGGCTCGACGTCTGCAACGCCGCCTTCGTCAATGCCGCGGCGGCCAATTTCCTCGACTTCGACGACACACACCTGCCTACGGTCATCCATCCGACCGCGCCGGTCGCCGCTGCGGTACTCGCGCTTGCGCAGTCGCGCGGCTCGTCAGGCAGCGACGCACTTCACGCTTTCATCCTCGGGGCGGAGATCGAGTGCCGGGCGGGAAACATGGTCTCGCCCGGTCATTATGCGCGCGGCTGGCACATCACCGCGACCTGCGGGGCGCTCGGCGCCGCGGCGGGCTGCTCCCGGCTTCTGGGACTGGACGCGGCGCAGACCGCGCATGCCCTCGGAATCGCGGCGAGCATGTCGTCCGGCCTGGTCGAGAATTTGGCATGGCCAGCTAAGAACGTCGGCGTCGGCAACGCCGCACGCAGCGGACTGCTCGCCGCGCTGCTGGCGGCGGAGGGATATGCCGCCGCGCAAACTTCGCTCGACGGGCCGCTCGGCTGGGCGCGCGCCATGGGGGATGAGCCCCTTACGGAGCAGGCGCTTTCAGGGTTGGGCGCCCGGTGGGAATTCGCGCGCAACACCTACAAGCCCTACCCGGCCGGAATCGTGTTCCATGCGGTGATCGACGCATGCTTCGAGCTGCGGCGCCGTCACGGACTCACCGCCTCGAACATTCAGACTGTGACGGTCGCAGGCGACGCACTGCTTCTCGCCCGCGGGGACCGACCAGTGAATACCGGGCGCGACGCCCGCGTCAGCATCCATCACTGCGCAGCAATCGTCTTCGTTCTCCATGCGGCTGGCTTGCGCGAATTCTCGCCGGCCGTGGCGATGGACCCGGCGATCGTGGCGTTCCGTGCTCGAGTATTGCCGGAGTTGGATGAGACCATGCCGTCCGGCGCAGCGCGGGTGACCGTCGAAACGGTCGACGGGAAGACGTTCTCGGTGACGGTTCTTGAGGCGCGCGGCAGTGAGGCGCACCCTCTCACCGACGACGAGATCGCGAACAAGGCGGCCTGCCTCATTCGCGACAGCGGTACAGGGATAGATCCGGCTGGGCTCTTCCCTCTGATATGGGGGCTCGACGAGGCGGAAACGGTCGGACCGCTGATGCAGGCCGCCAGCCCCGCGCCCGGCCGGCATGCAACTGATGCACCGGCCATCGGAAGGCGAGGCATTGCATGAACAGGCTTCAGGACAAGACGATACTCGTCACCGGCGCAGCACGCGGCATCGGGCTGGCGATGGCCCGGTCCTTTCTGCGGGAAGGTGGCCGTGTCGTCCTCGGTGACATCAACGTGGACCTGCTTGGCGAGTCCGTCAGGACGCTCGACGCCGGCGATCGGGCGCTGGGCATTGCGCTGGACATCACCGACATCGCAAAGGACGGAGACAGCCTCGTGCTCTCCTTCGAGCGGAGCGGCCGTGGCCAGGCCGTTCCCATCGTGTTGACCCTGACCCTGGACGGCGAGATGATCAACGCCAGCCAGGACATCGGCGGTGGTCGGTTCACCGTCAGCGGATCCGGCAAGAAGCAGTAGCTAGGCCTAGATCGGTTCCAGCTGGTCGGCGCGAACCCAGCCGACCTTGCCGTCCTCGTGTCCTATCGGTTCACTCCGTGGACCGCGGTCTACGTCGGGTATACCCAGAACCGGGCCATTCTAGACAAGGATTTGAGAGACAGGAGGGACCCCAGAACGGTCGACGGGCTCGTCAAGGACGGGGGACAGTTCTTCGTCAAGGGGACTATCAGGAACAAGTGGCGTCGTCGAGATCTCCGAGACCCAGAC
>CATMOC010000125.1 GCA_950071955.1 uncultured Mesorhizobium sp.
CGGGCTTCTCTGTGCGACCGTGACCGACAAGGCCGATCGGATGATCACAGGCGGCGAGGACGGCAAGGTCGTCGCCGTCTCGCCCGCCGGAGAGATCGAGGTCCTCGCCGAGATCGGCCGCAAATGGGTGTCGAGCGTCGCGGCGGGTCCGCAGGGAGCGGTCGCCTTCGCATCCGGCCGCACGGCCTACGTCCGCTTCGCAGACGGCAGGACGAAGGAGTTGCAGCATCCGCGCACGGCGGAAGGCGTCGCCTTCTCGCCCAAGGGCATGCGCATCGGCGTCGCCCGCTACAATGGCGCGACGCTGCATTTCCCTGCCGCCGACGGCAAGCCGGTCGAACTCGAATGGGCGGGCGCGCATACCGGCATCACCTTTTCGCCCGACGGCGCCTTCGTGGTCACCACCATGCAGGAAAACGCGCTGCACGGCTGGAAGATCGCGGACGGCAAGCACATGCGCATGACCGGCTATCCGGGCAAGGTGAAGAGCCTGTCGTGGAGCGCGAAGGGGCGCTGGCTCGCGAGTTCCGGCGCGCCGGCCGCGATCGTCTGGCCCTTCCAGGGCAAGGACGGTCCCATGGGCAAGGCGCCGCTGGAACTCGGCACGCGTGGCAACACAATGGTCACTGCCGTTTCGTGCCATCCGGCCGACGATTTCGTCGCGATCGGCTATGCAGACGGAATGGTGATGGCTGCACGCTTCGCCGACCAGAAGGAGGTGCTCCTGCGCCGTCAGGGCAAGGGAGCGATAACCTCGCTGGCCTGGGACCGCGCGGGCCGGCGGGTCGTGTTCGGTTCCGAAACCGGCGACTGCGGCGTCATCGACGTTTCGGCCTGAGCGCCTTCATTCGGCGAAGCAGGTCACCTTTCCATCCGCCTGATAGGTCCTGCCTTCGCCGACATTCTCGAAAACCGCGATTTGATAGGTTCCTGCGTAGCTTCCCTCGCCTTCGGATCGCGTGTCGACCGAGAGCTCTACATAGCCGTGCGGAAGATCCCCCTCTCGCTCGCGGTAGAGAACGAGCGCGAGCTGCCTCCCGTTGAGCAAGTATTGCGCGACCTGGTCGCGACCGAACACGACCTCACGCAGATCATGCGCCACGGCGGCCGACTTGATCGAAGCGCTACCCTCGAAGCTGAACAGTGCCCCGCCCATGCCGTGTGTGACGCCGCCGCCGAGATCGAACGCGACATGTTTGTCCTCGGCCTCGCAGGAAATCCCGCCGGATGCCTGGGCCCCGCTGGCTATCGTCATCATGAGAAGAACAGCCGTCACACGCATCCCAACCTTCTCCGTCGACCAGCCAGACATCCGACCCGGCGCGAAAGATCGGGCTGTCCTGTAACCTCATTATGGCGTTCCGACGGGCGGAGAGCCTCGCGCCGGTTTCGCAATACCAGGGCATTGCGACCTGGTTGAACCACTTCCGCCTGCCGGCGTTCTTCAGCTGTTTTGTAGATCGGAAGGCACCCATGTCCAAGCAGTTCGTCCTGAAGGCGGACGCGCCTGCCCAGCAGTTCGCGCTCAAGTTCGCGGCTCCCAAGGAGCTTCCGTATGTGGACAAGCCGCTTGGCAGCAACATTTCGGCTCTGGCGATTGCAGGACGCACCTTGTTCTGCGCCGCCGACGAGACCTCCACGGTGGAGCGGCTCATCTACGATCCCGCGAAGAAGGAATTCCAGTCCCACGCGAACTTTCCTCTCGGCAATGCATTCGCACTGCCTGGCGGACCGACGGGCGAGATGGACATCGAAGGTCTCGCGGTCTCGGGCGGATTTCTGTGGATTACCGGTTCGCACAGCCTGAAGCGGGACTCACCGGATGAAATAGACCCCAAGGTCGCCGATCTCGACGACATCGATTGGGACCCGAACCGTGGTTTCCTGGGATGCGTCCCGCTCGACGATCACGGGGACGGGTTGTACGAACCGGTCGCCGCGATCGATCCTGTCCGTGGCGGCGATGCCCGTAAAGCCGCCATGATGAAAATGGGTAGGAACGGGCGGCAAAACGTGCGTCGGTTGCTGGGCTCCGACCCGCTGCTGAAGCCTTTCATGAACGTGCCATGCAAGGAGAACGGGTTCGATATCGAAGGTCTGGCGGTGACCGGCAACCGGGTGTTGCTCGGTCTGCGCGGTCCGGTGGTCGGCACCTATGCCATGATCGTGGAGATGCAGCTCAAGGTATCGAAGAAGGGCTGGCTCAAGCCGGCGAAGCTCGCAGATGGCACCCGATATCGCCTGCATGCGGTCGATCTCGCGGGCCTGGGTATTCGCGACCTCCTCGTGGTCGACGACGACCTGCTGATCCTGGCGGGGCCGACACAGGATATCGAAGGAATCCAGCGTGTGTTCTCGGTTCCCCTCGGCGATCTGTCCGGTGTCATCCCCCGCACGGCCATTCAGGTCGTCAGGACCCTGGAATTGCTCGATGGCCACGACCATGCCGAAGGCATTGCGGTCTTCGAGGCGGACGGCAAGAAGCTGCTCCTGGTATCGCACGACAGTCCGGCACCTGCCCGCTACAGCGAGGCGCGTAACCGCCTGTTGCTGGACGCGTTCGCGTTCAAATAACACCGGGCTGCGGCAGCCTTTCCTGACCCTATATCCGGCGCGAAAAGTACCGGACCCGGCGTTCGCCGCCATAGATCTCCGCCTCACCGACCACCTCGAAGCCCAGTGCGGTATGGAAAGCGTCCGAGGCGGGGTTCGGCGGATCGGAGTTCACCTCCGCCGTCACGATCGAATGGCCGGCCTGCCGGGCCGCCTCGAAGAAATGTTGGTAGAGCCGTCGCGCATGTCCCCGCCCCCGCGAGAATGGCGCCACCGCTATCCGGTCGACATAGGCGAAGCGGGGAAAGCGCTCCCGGAACCAGAGGAAGTTTTCGCTGTCGTAGTCGGCATCCTGGTCGAAACCGATCATGAACGCCTCCAGGCTGCCGATCCTCCATCCCGCGAAGGACTGCGCCAGGAGATGCGACAGGCGTTTGGCGTCCAGCAGCGACAGTTCCGCTGCGTGCTCATTGTTCAGCGCCAGCACCGCCGGCTCGAAAGCCGCGGTGATCGGCTGGATCGCGGACGGGTTGGCGTGGCTGTCTAACAGGCTCATCGTGGGCGCACCATAGCCGCCGCCAAGCGCACCGCAAGAGACTGCGCCAGTGATTTCCCGCCGGCATGTCAAATTTCATAGCGCCGCCGCAATTCGGAACATATCATGAACTCATGACTGTGCTCACCCTGCGCGAAAAACTCGCGATCCTGTCCGACGCCGCCAAGTACGACGCGTCCTGCGCCTCCTCCGGCGCGGCGAAGCGCAACTCGCTGAAGAGCGGGGGCATCGGCTCGACCGAAAGCACCGGCATCTGCCATTCCTACGCGCCGGACGGGCGCTGCATCTCGCTACTGAAAATCCTGCTCACCAATTTCTGCGTCTACGACTGCAGCTACTGCATCAACCGTTCGTCTTCCAACGTGCGCCGCGCCCGCTTCACGGTCGACGAGGTGGTGAAGCTGACGCTCGACTTCTACAAGCGCAACTACATCGAGGGCCTGTTCCTCTCCTCCGGCGTCATCCGCTCGCCGGACGACACGATGGGCGAGATGGTCGAGATCGCGCGGCGCCTGCGCATCGAGTATCGCTTCGCGGGCTACATCCACCTGAAGACCATACCCGAATGCTCGCAGGAGCTGGTCGAGAAGGCCGGGCTTTATGCGGACCGCCTGTCGATCAACGTCGAACTGCCGACCGACGAGGGGGTGAAGAAGCTCGCCCCCGAGAAACGGCCCGAGACGATCCGCGTCTCCATGGCAAGGCTGCGCTCGAAGATCGACGAGAAGTCCGAACCCACACTGCGCACGAAAACACGCGAGCGCTTCGCGCCCGGCGGCCAGTCGACGCAAATGATCATCGGCGCGGATGCCACGCCCGACGCCACGATCTTGAAGACGAGTTCCCGGCTCTATGCCAGCTACCACCTCCGCCGCGTCTACTATTCCGCCTTCAGCCCGATCCCGGATTCGTCAGCCGCCCTGCCGCTGATGAAGCCGCCGCTGATGCGCGAGCACCGGCTCTACCAGGCCGACTGGCTGATGCGCTTCTACGGCTTCGGCGAAAGCGAGATCCTTTCCGCCCGGCCGGACGGGATGCTCGACCTCGCCATCGACCCGAAGCTTTCGTGGGCGCTCTCCAACCGCGCCATGTTCCCCCTCGACGTCAACCGCGCCGACCGCGAGGCGCTGCTCAGGGTCCCCGGCCTCGGCACCAAGGTCGTCAAGCGCATCTTGGAGACGCGAAAACATCGCCGGCTGCGGCTGGAGGACGTCGGCCGTCTCTGCCAGTCGATCGCCAAGGTGCGGCCATTCATCGTCGCCGAAGGATGGTCGCCCGGCGGGCTCACCGATTCCGCCAACCTGCAGGCCAAGGTCGCGCCCGAACCCCGCCAACTGTCGCTGTTCTGACCATGAGCGCTCTCGCGAAATCCCTTCCCCGCATCACCATCCGGCTCGCCGGCCAGACGGATTTCGACGGCTGGCGGAAAGCCGCCCGCGCGCTGGCGATGCGCGAGATCCCCGCCGACCAGGTCGGCTGGGTGGTGTCGGGCGCAGCGAGCGCCGATCTCTTCGACGGCGGCGACCCATGTCCCGATGCGGTGCCGAACGGCGGCACGGCCTTTACGGTACCTCGCTCTTTCATGGAGGCGGCCGAAGCGGTGATCTGCCATTCGGATCCCGAGCGCTTTTCGCTGCTCTACCGCATTCTGCTGCGGCTGCGCCGCGAACCGGACCTTTTGAAGATCGCTTCCGATACCGACGTGCGGCGGCTGGAGGCGATGGCGAAGGCGGTGCGCCGCGACATCCACAAGATGCGCGCCTTCGTGCGCTTTCGCCGCATCGGTTCCGGCGCGGAGGAGCGCCACGTCGCTTGGTTCGAGCCGCAGCATTTCATCGTCGAGCGCAACGCGCCCTTCTTCGTGCGCCGCTTCACCGGCATGCGATGGACGATCCTGACGCCCTGTGCCTCGGCCGACTGGGACGGCGAGCGACTGGCGATCGGCCCGGGTGCTGCGCGCGCCGACGCCCCGGCCGAGGACGATGCCGAAGCGTTGTGGCGCACCTATTTCTCCTCGATCTTCAATCCCGCACGGCTGAAGGTGAAGGCCATGCAGGCCGAGATGCCGAAGAAATACTGGCGGAACCTTCCCGAGGCCTCGCTCATTCCCGACCTGATCCGCGGTGCCGAAGACAAGGCCAGGGACATGATCCAGAAACTGCCGACCGAACCCGCCCCGCACCATGCCAGGGTCAAGGCGCGCCACTGGCCGGAACCCGACGTTGAGCCGGGCTCCGACGACGAAGGCGCGAATGCCCGCACCATCCCCGAACTGCGCGCGGCGGCTGAAGGCTGCCGTCGCTGCCCGCTCTGGAGCGACGCCACCCAGACCGTGTTCGGCGAAGGACCGGAAAATGCAATAGTCGTGTTCGTCGGCGAGCAGCCGGGCGACCAGGAGGATATTGCCGGGAAACCTTTCGTCGGCCCCGCCGGCAAGATGCTGGACGCGGTGGTGGTGGAAGCCGAGGTGGACCGCTCCGAGGTCTACGTCACGAACGGGGTCAAGCACTTCAAGTTCGAGCCGCGCGGCAAGCGCCGCATCCACGCCAAGCCGAACGCCGGGGAGGTGAAGGCCTGCCGCTGGTGGCTCGACAGGGAACTGGCGATCCTGAAACCCAGCCTCGCCGTCGCGCTCGGCGCAACCGCGGCGCAGTCGCTGCTCGGCAAGACGGTTCCCATTACGAAGATGCGCGGCCAGGTGGTCGAACGCGAAGACGGCCTGCGCGTCTTCCTGACCATCCACCCCTCCTACATCCTGCGCATCCGCGAGTCCGCCGACAAGGAAGCCGAGCGCGGGAGGTTCCTGGCCGACATGAAGGCGGTCAAGAGGTTGATGGCGGCGTAGCTGCGAGGTTACCCGGCCGGTCCCGGCGCCTGCCCCTCATCTGCCTGCCGGCATCTTCTCCCCGCAAGCGGAGAGAAGAGCGCGAACCCGCCACTATCCGCCAATGTTGCAAGTTGGGCTACACGGTCGTCGCCGCTCCTTCTCCCCGCTTGCGGGGAGAAGTGTCCGACAGGGCGATGAGGGGCGGCGAGATGTGCGAGTGTCCGCACCAACGGCGCCACGCCTACCGCACCAGCACCGCCCTCAGATCGTTGACGTTCGTCCCGCTCGGTCCCGGCACGAACAGGTCGCCGATCGCCTCGAACGCAGTCCAGGCGTCGTTGTCGCCGAGCAACGCGCGAGGATCCATACCGGCCGACCGCAGGCGGGACACCGTGGTGAAATCGGCGAAGGCGCCGGCGTTGTCCTGCGATCCGTCGATGCCGTCCGTGTCGGCGGCGAAGGCGTGGACGCCCTCGACACCATCGATCCCGAGCGCCAGCGAGAGCAGGAACTCCGTGTTGCGACCGCCCTTGCCCTTTCCGCGCAGCGTCACCGTGGTCTCGCCGCCAGACAGGATTACCACCGGCCTTCGGAACGGCCGGTCCTTCAGCGCCACCTCGCGCGCGATCGCGGCATGCACGGAGCCGACCTCGCGCGCCTCGCCCTCGATAGCGTCCGATAGGATCACCGCCTCGATGCCCTGCGACCGCGCGGCCTGCGCCGCCGCTTCGAGCGACACGGCGGCCGAGGCGATGATGTGCACCTCGTTGCGGATGAAGCGGGCATCGCCGGGATGCGGCGCGTCGGCGTCGGGCGAGCGCAGATGGTTCATCACAGCTTCAGGCAACGCGATCCGCCAGGTCTCGATCAGCCGCAGCGCGTCCTGCCTTGTCGAGGCGTCGGGCACCGTCGGCCCCGAAGACACCAACGACGGCCGGTCGCCGGGTATGTCGGAGACGAGCAGCGTTACTACATTTGCCGGCCAGGCGGCGGCGGCGAGCCGTCCGCCCTTGATCGCCGAGACGTGCTTGCGGATCGTGTTCATCGCCGAGATCGGCGCGCCGGAGGCGAGCAGCGCCTGGTTGACGGCGATCTCATCGTCAAGTGTTAAGCTTCCGGCCGGCGCGGGCAAGAGCGCCGATCCGCCGCCCGAGACCAGCGCCACAACAAGATCGTCCTGCGACAGCCCCGAGACGGTTTCCAGGAGGCGTCGCGCGCCCTCCAGCCCCGCTTCGTCGGGAACCGGATGCGCCGCCTCGATGACCTCGATCGAGCGGCACGGCACGGCATAGTCGTAGCGGGTAACCACCAGGCCCTCCAACGGCCCGTCCCAGACGTCCTCGAACGCCTTTGCCATCTGCGCGGAGCCCTTGCCAGCGCCGACTACGATCGTGCGCCCGACCGGTTTCGGCGGCAGATGGCTGCCGATTACCCGCGCCGGATCGGCGGCGGCGATCGCCGCGTCGTAGAGCGAGACGAAGAACGTCTTCGGATCGATCTTCTTCATGACGCGCCTGCTTGCAGCCATTCCCATGCCCACCCGAGCCCGTCCTCCGTCGTCCCGGCCGGCACGTATTCGCAACCGACGAAGCCCTCGTAGCCCCTGGCGTCCAGCGCCTTCAGCACGAAGCGGTAGTCGATCTCGCCCGAATCCGGCTCGTGCCGGCCGGGATTGCCGGCGATCTGGACATGCGCGATCAGGTCGCGGTATCGGTCGAAGGTCGCCAGCAGTTCCCCGCGCGTGCGGCTCTGGTGGTAGAGATCGTACTGGATCCGCACCTGATCCGACTCAACCCGCCGCACGATCCCGGCCGCCTGGTCCACCGAGGTCAGGAAGTAATTCGGCGTATCGTAGGGGTTGAGCGGTTCGATCAGCGCGCGGATGCCGTGGGGTGCCAGAACCCGGGCGGCATGGAGAAGATTATCGACGAAGGTGTCTTCGCGCTCGTCCATCGACGCGTCGCCGGACAGCACGCCGGCCATGCAGTGCAGTTGCCGGCAGCCGATCGTCCGCGCGTAGTCGAGCGCGATCCCGATGCTTTCGGCAAACCGCTCCCGCGCCTCCGGAAGGCTCGCATGGCCGCGTTCCCCGGCCGCGAGGTCGCCTGGCGGCATGTTGAACAACACGATCTCCAGCCGGTTACGCTTCAGTTCGCCGGCGACGTCGCGGGCAGAAAACTCGTAGGGAAACTGGAACTCGACCGCCGAAAATCCCGCCCGCGCCGCCCGCTCGAAGCGTTCGAGGAACGGGACCTCGCAGAACATGGTCGACAGATTGGCGGCTAGCTTCGTCATCGGCACCTCAGACGACGATCATGATGAAATTGGCCGGCGAGGCAATGCCGCTCACGCCGCCGGCAGCGCCAGCGCCGCGTGGTCGAGCCCGAGGTGCGTGCAGAGCGCCTCGACCACGAGAGTATGATCCTCGCGCTGCGGCAGCCCCGACACCGTGACGCAACCGACGATGCCGGCATTCTTCAGTCGGATGGGGAATCCGCCGCCCGCCAGCACGAAATCCTTAGGGTCGAGGCCGTGCCGTGGCGCGAAGAGATCGTCGTCGCGGTTCTGTTCGAGCGCGACGCGGTAGGTGCTCCTGCCGAACCGGCGCAGCACGTTGATCTTGCGTCGTACCCAGTCGGCATTGCCCTCGTTCGAGCCGGGCGTGGCGCAGAAGAAGAGCTGCCGGTCCCAGGTGCGGATGTCGATCACGATCGGAAGATTACCGGAAACCGCCCGCTCGCGCAGCGCGAGCCCAAGGCGGAATGCCTCCTCCTCGTCGAAACGGTCGAAGACGATCGCCGCCTCCTGATCCTTGATGCGGGCGATATCGGATTCACGGCTCATGACGATCCTTCGGGCGGAAGCGGCGGGTGTTGGCGTTCCCCCGACCGGGTAGCATGCCGTGACGGCCTGTCAAACCGCC
>CATMOC010000126.1 GCA_950071955.1 uncultured Mesorhizobium sp.
CCTGCGGGGCGAGCAGGATGCCCCAGCGGTATTCCGGCATCTTGACATAGTCGAACTTCGCCCAGCCCTTGGGATCGACGGAAATCGCCGTGCGCAGGTAGACCAGCGATTCCTGGAAGTTGCGCGGGATCAGGTCGTTCCACCAGTTGATGTAACCCGGATGCCACTTCTCCAGCGCCTTCAAGACGCGCTTGTCGGAGGAGAGCCCGACATTGTTGGGAATCTGGGTGTCGTAGGAGACGTTGATCAGGTCGAGCATGGGTGGGATCCTCCAGGTGGCGGGCAGTTTAGCGAGTAGCGAGTAGGGAGCAGGTGAGACTGTTTCGCTATTCGCTATTCGCTACACTCTCTTCATATCGAACTCGCCTCGCACGCCGGTGCCGTAGCGCTGCAGCGCGCCCTTCTCGCCGACGGCGTTGGGGCGCTGGAAGATCCAGTTCTGCCAGGCGGTGAGGCGGCCGAAGATGCGGGTTTCCATGGTTTCGGGGCCGGCGAAGCGCAGGTTGGCCTCCATGCCGGTGAGCGCGTCGGGCGAGAAGGAGGCGCGTTCCTCGAGGAAGATACGCACCTCGTCCTCCCAGTCGATGTCGTCGAAGCAGAAGGTGACGAGGCCGAGCTCGTTGGCGTCGAAGGCTTCCAGCGCCTCGCCGGTGCGCTCCCTCGCCTCGTCGACCTTCTCCGGCTCGCCGAGGAAGCGGGTTTCGAGCCGCGTCAAATCGTTCGACATCGGGTAGAGGCCGAAATTGCCGTCGGTCAGCGTGAGGGTGGCGACCGGACGGTTGTCGCCCTCGAAATCGCCCTCGGCCATGTAGGATCGGTCGACCGCGAAGAGGAGTTCGGCGAGCGGGCCGGCGAAGCAGGAGCCCGGCTCGACCAGCGCCACCAGCGAGCGCGAGGTCAGGTCGACGCGCTTCAGGACGCGCTTGAAGTATAGCAGCATCTCGTTGGCGAGCCAGTGCTGGCGGTTGTCGAGCAGGAAGCGCTCGTGCGCGGCGACGAGCTGCGGATCGCCCTGGGCGCGGAAGACGATGACGCCGGTCTCCAGTTCGTTGTTGCGCAGGTGCAGGATCGCGTCGTCGAGTTCGCGCGCCACGCGCAGCATCCAGGTGGACGCGCCCTGCTCCTGGAGATCGTCGAGCGAGGCTGGCGCGGCGTCTGTCGGACCGTGGATGGTGACCCGGGCGACGCGCTTGTCGCGGTCAATCTCCACCTCGACGCTGGAATAGGTGACCGAGCCGTCCTCGCCGAACGTGCGGTCGAGGGGGGTGAGCGAGATGCCCTTCGCGTCGGAGGGACGGCCCGATTTTGCCGCGAACTCGCGCGCGCGCTGGGACACCGTCTCGTCGAACTTCGTGTTGGCGACGACGTCGTCGACCAGCTTCCACTCCTTGGCGCGCTTGCCGCGCACGCCCTCCTCGGTGGAGCAGAACACGTCGGCGTGGTCGCGGCGCACCTTGCGCTTGTCGGTGACGCGCGTGAGCCCGCCGGTGCCGGGCAGCACGGCGAGCAGCGGCACTTCGGGAAGCGAGACCGAGGAGGAGCCGTCGTCGGTCAGGATGATGTGGTCGCAGGCGAGCGCCAGTTCATAGCCGCCGCCGGCGCAGGCGCCGCGCACGGCGGCAATATAGTACTGGCCGGACTCGCGGCCCGCCGCCTCAAAGGTGTTGCGGGTCTCGTTGGTGAACTTGCAGAAGTTCACCTTGTGGGAATGCGCCGCGCCGCCCAGCATGCGGATGTTGGCCCCGGCGCAGAAGACGCGCTCCTTGCCGGACTGCATCACCACGACCTTCACCTCGGGATGCTCGAAGCGCATGCGCTGGACGACGTCGGCGAGTTCGATGTCAACGCCGAGATCGTAGGAGTTGAGCTTCAGCTCGTAGCCCTCGAACAGACCGCCGGTCTCGTCTACATCCATGAACAGATGCGCGACCTCGCCCTCGTAGCGGATCTTCCAGTGACGGTACTTCGACGGGTCCGTCTGGAAATCGATTGCCTTGGCCACTCTATGCTCCCTGGGTCGTCGATTGGCGGCACCATAGTGCACTATGATGCGCGATGCCAGCCATCAATTGCGCGGCTCACGCAGAATTCAGTAAATTTCTCGTCGGAAAAGGAAAAGTATATGCACTAAAATGCATCATCTTCCACCTCCAGATGTGGCCGCCCGCGAAGAATCTCCTCCGGCTCCCGCTCCTGCCAGGTTTCGGCGGAGGCGAGGAACGCGCCGATGGCCGCATGGGCCGACGCCGGATCGAGGCCCATCAGCCGGTTCGCGCCGCCGCTGCGGGCGTCGCCGAGACGCTGATGCGCTTCGCGCACGAGGCGCAGCGCGGCCTTCGGGCGGTGCATGGCGAGTTTCAGGCATCCGTTCGCCAGTTGAATCAATCCCTGCACGATCTGCCGTTCGGCGCTGTTGGGGCGGGTACCCATCCAGACCGGCTCCCACACTTCGTGCGTCTCCCAGAAGAAGCCGGCGCGGTAGAGCGTGAAGCCGCAGAGCCACGCCTCGTTGTCACGCCAGAGGTCCGGGTCGGTCGTCGCTGGCGCCCGGTCGGCGATCTCTATGAAGGCGCCGGAGGTCGGGCGCGCGGTGCGGCCGGGGATGTATGGGGTGGCGGGGAGAGGCAGATCGCCCGCCGGACAGGCGGCCTGCGCCACCTCACGCCGCCTCGGGCTCGGCCGCCTCGATGCGGTCGAGTCGTTCGACGAACTCGGTGACCAGCGCCAGCGTCCTGTCCGGCTGCTCGACGAAGGGGGCGTGGCCGCAGTCGTTGATCATCGCGACATCGACGGGATTGTAGCTCTGCTCCTGGAGCGCCTTGATCTGGGCTGCCGTTCCGTACTGGTCCTGCACGCCCTGGATCGCCAGCACGGGGACGCGAATGTAGGCGATGACCTCCTCGATGTTCCAGTGCTCGAAGGCCGGATCGAGCCAGGCGTCGTTCCAGCCGCGGAAGGCGTTGTCGACATTGGCGTGGTATTTCGACAGCCGCGCCCTGAGGTCGCCGGTCTCGTATGCCTCGCGCGCCTTCGCGATCGCCGCCAGCCCCATCGGTTCGGTGAAGAAGTGCGGCGCCATCAGCACCAGCCCCCTCACCCGGTGGTCCTGGATCGAACCGGCATAGATCGCCGCGATCGAGGCGCCGTCGGAATGGCCGAGCAGAATGCCTTCGGTGAAGCCGATCGCGCCCAGCACTTCCGGCAGCACTTCGACGGCCTCGCGCGTCATGTAGTCGACCGGCCGCGGTAGCTCCGCCGGATCGGACGCACCGTAGCCGCGCCTGGAATAGGTGAAGACCCCGTAGCGCGTCGCCTCAGCAAGTTTTCGCGGGAAATCGCGCCAGAGATCGACGCACCCGAGACCCTCGTGCAGCATCATGATGGTGGGCGCGGTGTCGGGCGACGGTCCGTGGCACTTGCCTTCGAGCCAGCCGCCGTCGGCCCGGAACATGACGCTTTCGCCGTCCTTCCACATGGCGTCAGGCCCCTTCCCTGAGCTTGAACCGCTGGACCTTGCCCGTTGCCGTCTTCGGCAAATCGGGCACGATGTCGATCCAGCGCGGATACTTCCAGGCGCCGACCTTGGCCTTGACGTGCTCCCTGAGCGCATCGGCGAGGCCGTCGCTTGCGGCGCCGTTTTTCAGCACCACGAAGGCGCGGGGCTTTTCCAGTCCGGTCTCGTCCTTGTGGGCGACGACGGCGGCCTCCAGCACGTCCGGGTGCGAGACCAGCGCCTGCTCGACCTCGAAGGGCGAGACCCAGATGCCGGAGACCTTAAACATGTCGTCGGTGCGGCCGCAGTAGACGTAGCGGCCCTCCGCGGTGCGCTCGTACTTGTCGCCCGTGCGCGTCCAGTGGCCCTCGAAGGTGGAGCGGCTCTTGTCGCGCTGGTTCCAGTAGTTCTCCGCTGCAGAAGGTCCGTTGACGAGGAGTTCGCCCACCTCGCCGTCGGCGACCTCCCTGCCGTGCTCGTCGACGAGGCGGACCTCGTATCCGGGCACCGCGACGCCCGACGTGCCGTAGACGATGCTGCCAGGGGCGTTGGAGAGAAAGATGTGCAGCATTTCGGTGGAGCCGACGCCGTCGAGGATGTCGGTGCCGGTGCCGGCCTTCCACTTGTTGCCGATCTCCGCCGGCAGCGCCTCGCCGGCCGACACGCAGATGCGCAGTCGGTCCAGCCCCTTGGGCCCGTTCTGCGCCATGTGCGCCACCATGCCGGCATAGAGCGTCGGCACGCCGCAAAAGACCGTCGGGCGCACCTCGGCCATGGCCGAAAACATGTCGGCCGGCGTCGGCCGGCCGCGGAAGAGCGCGGCGGTTGCGCCGACCGCCATCGGGAAGGTCATCGCGTTGCCGAGGCCGTAGGCGAAGAAGAGCTTTGCGGCCGAGAGCACGACGTCGTCCTCGCGCGTGCCCAGCACCCGCGCGCCGAACGTGTCGGACGTCGCCTTGAGGCTGCCGTGGACATGGCGCACGCCCTTCGGCCGGCCGGTAGAGCCGGAGGAATAGAGCCAGAAGGCGCACTCGTCCGCGCCCGCCTCCACGGTCCCGCCAGGGTTGCCGGCCGCGAGTTCGTCGGCGAAGGACAGATGCGCGCCCGCCTCGCCGCCGACGACGAAGACCTTCTTCAGGTGCGGCAGGCGGGGCAGGATGGGCGCGACCGTGGGCAGCAGTTCGGCCGAGACGAACAGCGCCCGCGCGCGGCTGTCATTGAGGATGATCTCGTAATAATCGGGCGACAGCAGCGTGTTGAGCGGCACGGGGATGACGCCGGCCTTGAGACTGCCCCAGAAGATGATCGGAAACTCGATCTGGTCGAGAACGATCATCGCGGCCCGATTCTCGGGCTGGATGCCGTGCCGCCGGTAGAGGTCGGCCATGCGGCCCGCCTCGGTCATAAGGTCGCCGTAGCTGAGGGTCCGCCCGCTCTGCCCGCACTCGACGAAGGCGGGCTTGTCGCCCCGTCCTTCCTCGACGTGCCGGTCGACAAAATAGGCCGCGGCGTTGCCGTTCGCTGGGTTCAACTCGGATCCTCCCCGATCAGGCCTGTCCTCGCACGCCACGCTGATGTCTCCTCCACGCGACGTGCGATATCATGCAGCACGAGGCGGATACAGGCAAGCTGCCATATATAGCCCATGCTCGGAATGATGCATTTTGTTGCATCAATCGTGGGCACTTCATTCAACTTCACCCTGGGACTCCCGTCGCGTGCGCCCTTAGGATGCACTTTCGCACACCTCGGACTTCCGGCCTGCCGACCGGGCCTTGGCAGCGGCCATTCCGGCAGACAATATCCGGCGCAGAGGACTCGGGATGGACGAGGCTCGCATGGCGTGGGACCACGAGAAGCTTGAAGGACTCCGCCGCCGGTACGGTTCGGGGCATGGCGGCGAGGTGTTCGACCCGCGCTTCCGGCGTGTCGCCGACCGCATCTTCACCGCGTCCGGCACGCGCGCCGCTCCCTATGCCGGCGTCCCGACCTTCCTTTCGGCGCCGCATCTGCCCGTCGATCCGCAGAACCCCGATTTCGGCGATCTACAGGTGGCGCTGCTGGGCGTGCCGATGGACCTCGGCGTCACCAACCGGCCCGGCGCCCGCTTCGGCCCCCGTGCCCTCAGGTCGATCGAGCGCATCGGCCCGTACAACCACGTGCTCGACTGCGCGCCGGTGCATGAACTGAGGGTCGCCGACATCGGCGACGTGCCGTTCCGCAGCCGCTACCGTCTGGAACAGAGCCACGAGGACATCGAGGCGCATGTGGGCCGGATCGTGTCGGCCGGTGTCGTGCCGCTGTCGGTCGGCGGCGACCATTCCATCTCGCATCCGATCCTGAAGGCGGTGGGGCGCGAGCGGCCGGTCGGCATGATCCACATCGACGCGCATTGCGACACCGGCGGCGCCTTCGATGGCACCAAGTTCCACCATGGCGGACCGTTCCGCAACGCGGTCCTCGACGGCGTGCTCGATCCGGCCCGCACCATCCAGATCGGCATCCGCGGTTCGGCCGAATATCTGTGGGAGTTCTCCTACGAGGCCGGAATGACGGTGATTCATGCCGAGGAGATGCCGGCGCTGGGCATTCCAGCAATCATCGCCAAGGCAAGGGAGATCGTCGGCGACGGCCCGACCTACCTCTCCTTCGACATCGACAGTCTCGACCCCGCCTATGCCCCGGGGACAGGAACGCCCGAGATCGGCGGACCGTCGACGCGCGAGGTGCTGGAACTGCTGCGCGGGCTGAAGGGCCTGAACCTCGTGGGCGGCGACGTGGTCGAAGTCGCGCCGCAATACGATGCCACCACCAACACGGCCCAGGCCGGCGCGCAGGTACTGTTCGAAATCCTCGGCCTGATGGTCTTCAGCCCTCGGCTTTGCGCGGCGGGAAGTTGAACCCGCCGCCGGAGGCCCGGACCCATCCGGCTAAATGCTGACTTCTAATTGTGCCTGCGATGGATTATCCATCGTCAACGGGAGGACTATCCCGCCGCAGACCAAATCTCCGTCCGCTCGCAGAGCGGCCGGCGAGACATAGAAAGAGCGGCCGAATGGCCGAAATGTGGAGGAATGACATGAACAAGCTACTCGGCGCCGCCTCGGCGCTCGCGATCACCCTGGTCGCCGCACCGGCCTTCGCCGACCCCGCCGGCTGCGACAGCGGCGAGATGGTCATCAAGTTCAGCCACGTGGTGGCGGAAAAGGGCCATCCCAAGGGCGAGGCTGCCAAGCAGTTCGGCGAGCGCGTCAACCAGGAGATGGAAGGCACCGCCTGCATGGAGGTGTATCCCAACACCACGCTCTACGACGACGACAAGGTCATGGAAGCCCTGCTGCTCGGCGACGTGCAGATCGCCGCGCCGTCGCTGTCGAAGTTCGAAGCCTATACGCTGAAGTACCGCGTCTTCGACCTGCCGTTCCTGTTCGCCAGCCTCGACACCGTCAACGCGTTCACCCAGTCCGACACCGGCAAGAGCCTGCTCACCGTCATGGAGGACGAGGGCTACACCGGCCTCGGCTACTGGCTGTCGGGCCTCAAGCAGTTCTCGGCCAACAAGCCGCTGCTGTTGCCGTCGGACGCGAACGGACTGAAGTTCCGCATCCAGACCTCGGACGTGGCGAACGCCATGATCAACGCGATCGGCGGTTCGGCCCAGAAGCTCGCCTTCTCCGAGGTTTACGGCGCCCTGCAGACCGGCGTCGTGGACGGCCAGGAGAACTCCTGGTGCAACATCTACACCCAGAAGTTCTTCGAGGTGCAGGACGGCGTGACCGAAACCAACCACCAGACGCTCGCCTATCTGCTCGTCACCTCCACCGAGTGGCTCGAAGGCCTCGATCCGGCGGTGCGCGAGCAGTTCCTCAAGATCGCCGACGACGTGACCCAGGCGGCGAACGCCGACGTCGCGAACAAGGAAGCCGTCTGCCGCCAGAACATCCTGGACGCCAAAGGCACGATCCGCGAGCTGACGCCCGAGCAGCGCGCCGAGTGGGTGAGCACCATGAAGCCGGTCTGGGCCGAGTTCGAGGGCGACATCGGCAAGGACGTCATCGACGCCGCCGTGGCCTCCGGGTCGTAGTACGAAAGACGGCGCGCCCGCCCGAGGCGGGCGCGCCTTTTCCTGCGGCCAGGGCGAACAATCGGAAAAACCGGCGCCCGTGGCCGATCCGCTGAGGGGAGGATCAAGTGGAGCTATTGTGGCCGTCGGCGGCGCTCGTCGTCCTGGTGCTGGCACTGTTTTTCGCCGAAAGGCGCTATCCCGATGCGATAAGCCGACTCGAGGAGAACATCCTCGCCACCCTTCTCGCCATCATAACGCTCGTCTCGTTCAGCCAGGTGATCGCCCGCTACGGCTTCAACACGGGCTGGGGCGGCGCGCTGGAATTCACCCGCATCCTGTTCGCCTGGATGATCCTTTTCGGGATGGGCTACGGCATCAAGCACGGCGTGCATCTCGGCGTCGACGCCTTCGTGCGCATGCTTTCGAAACCGGGCCTGCGCATCGCGGGCATGGTCGGGGCTTTCTGCACCTTCCTCTATGCCTTCATGCTTCTCTACGCCGGCTGGCTGGCACTGCTCGGCGCCGACGTCTCGACCAACTGGCGCCAGACCGGCGCGATCGGCTACTGGACCTTCATGTTCGAGCGGGGCACCGGTCTCGACGACCTGCGTTACCCGCTCTGGGCCCAGGAACTGTTCGGGGTCCAGGACCGGGTCCAGCGCTGGGTCGCCTATCTCATGCTACCGGTCGGGCTAGCCCTCCTTGCCTTCCGCTCCCTCCAGGGAATCGCTGCGATCTGGCGCGGCGACCGCGAACTGATCATCGCCGGCCACGAGGCGGAGGATCTCGTGAGCGAAGCCAAGGGCGCCCTGCGCGACTGAGGACGGGACATGGAACCACTGATCCTCTTCATCCTGGTCCTGATGCTGCTCTTCGCCGGCGTGCCGGTGGCGGTCTCGCTCGGGCTCTCGTCGCTCATCATCATCGCGTTCTTCTCCGCCGATTCCGTGTCGTCGGTGGCGCTGCAACTCTTCACCGCGTCGCAGAACTACACGCTGCTCGCGATCCCGTTCTTCGTGCTCGCCTCGGCCTTCATGTCGACGGGCGGCGTGGCGCGGCGCATCATCCGCTTCGCCATCGCCGCCGTCGGCCATTTCCGGGGCGGACTGGCGATCGCCTCGGTACTCGCCTGCATGCTGTTTGCC
>CATMOC010000127.1 GCA_950071955.1 uncultured Mesorhizobium sp.
CCCGGTGGGGATGACGGAGATGTCGGTGCGAACTCCCTGTTCGGCAAACCTTTCCCGGACTTCCTCGCTGGGAGCGATCACACCGTGGCATAGATTGGCCAGTCCTCGGCAAAGGGCGACAGAGGCCGTCGAGCTGACTTTTTTCGGGATCGGAATATATTCGACATACTCTTCCCACAGGGTGTGGTGATGGAAGACCCTGGGAATGCCACGGGTGACGGCGGCGGCCAGCCCGATTGCCGGGGGGACGAGTTGTCGGATGTAGAAGCGCGCAAGCGTCGCCCGGCTCTGCAAGAATTCTGCACTCCACTCACCCGAGGTTTCGCCCTCGGCCGCCAAGGCCAGATCGGCGGCCGCGAAGGCCGCGCGCTTTTCCACGGGATCCTCCAGCACGATCGGCGCCGTGGGCCAGCGCCGTGTCATTTCATGCACCATATCCGCGACGCCCGGCACGGTCGGCAGGACGATGCGGATTTCGGGCAGCCGGTCGCGCAGGCGCAGCAGCGCCTCGTCAAAACGCCGCGCCAGCCGCGACACTTCGGATCGGCGCGACCCCGGCAGGCACAGGACAACGGGCGCCTCGGGCGCGATGGCATGGGTCTCGCGGAACAGCGCCGCCTGGTCCGGACCCGCCACTTCGGCGGTGGCGATGGGGTGGCCGACGAAATCGCAGCGCATTCCGGCAGCCCGCATCAGCGGCGGCTCGAAGGGCAGGATCGCCAGAACATGGTCGATCACCTCGGCCATCTTCAGCGCCCGGCCTGGGCGCCAGGCCCAGACCGAGGGCGCGACATAGTGGATCGTGCGCAGATCGGGCCGCGCGGCGCGAACCGCACGCGCGACCCGCAGACAGAAATCCGGGCTGTCGATGGTGATCAGCGCCTCGGGGGCCGCCGCGATCACGGCCTCGGCAGCCTGGGCGATGCGGCGCTTCAGATGACGAAATTTCGGCAGCACCTCCCAGATTCCCATCAATGACAGCTCGTCCATCGGAAACAGGCTGTCCATGCCTTGCGCCATCATCTGCGGCCCGCCGATGCCGGTAAAGGCCACATCGGGCCGCAACTGGCGCATCCCGGCCATCAGGGCCGCAAGGGCCACGCTCTTGAGAAATCCGCGACGGATCATGACATCTCCTCCCTTTGTCATTTGTCGGAATCAGTTGAGGGTCATCGGCAGGCTCAGCGGCCCGCGAAAACCAAAGCCCCGGAACACGACCTTTTCGGGGTCGGGCAGGGACATGTTGGGGAACCGGTCGAACAGCATGGGCAGCAGGATCTGCGCCAGCATCCGGCGGGCGATATGCGTGCCCTGGCAGAAATGCGGGCCATTGCCGAAGGCCTGGTGCTGCGCCTTGGGCCGGAAGATGTCGTAATCCTCTGCCTCGCCGTAGACCTCCTCGTCCCGGCAGGCCGAGGCCTGCGATCACCAGCGCCGAAAGCCCGATGGCGGTCATTTTTCTTTTCACGTTGTCCCCTCCCATTCCCGGTACCTGGCCGCCGGCGCATCGCCGCCGTTGCGCCGCCCTACTTGATCTCGATGGCCTGTTCGTCAGTGTAGACCGACCCGTCATCGTCCACCCAGGTGAACTTGAACGTACCGCTCTCGGGCACCTTGGCCGTGAATTCGAAATAGGGATTGGCCGAGATCGCGGGGTCGATGTCACAGGTGAACACCGTCTGTCCGTTGAACTCGCAGGTGAACTTGTTGATGATCTGGCGCGGGATGACGTTGCCATCCTTGTCTTTGCGCTGACCGGATTCCATCGTGTGGCTGATCAGCGTCTTGATGGTGATGACCTCGCCCGCGCTGGCGGACTTCGGAAGCTTCACGCGTGGTTTTGCAGTAGCCATGTTCGTCGTTTCCCTGTCCGGTCAGCCGCCGCAGCCGCCGATGGTCACCTTGACCAGCTTCTTGTCCATGAACACCGAGCCGTCCTTCATCCGGGCCACGGCGATGACGTTCTGGGTCTGCGCCAGCCGCATGCGCGAGGTTGCGGCCGCCTCCCCGCTCATCGGCGTGAAGTGGAAGGTCGCGACCGCCGGGTTCGGATTGCCATCGGCCACGATCATGACGGATTCGACCAGATCGTCGCCTTCCATCGCGCTCTCGACCGAAACGGACACCGGAACGGTGTTGCCGTTTTCGGCAATTTCGGGCGCGGTCAGCGTGATCTTGCCCGTTTCCGGCGTCTTTCCGCCGGTAAATTCCATGATGCGCTGCTCTGCTTCGGCGGCGGCGGCAAACGCCGGCTGCGCGCCCAGGCCTATGAAGGGGATGGCGGCCGCGCCCGCCGCAAGCCCTAGCGCCTGGCGTCTGTTGATGTTCATGCGGGTTCTCCCTGCGTTTCCAACTATTCCTTGAGGGTACCGAGATAGGCCACGACGTCCTCGACCTGCTGTGCCGTCAGGATGGTCTTGCCGACCAGATCCTTTCGCACGTTCACGCCGACGTCGAGAGAATAGAATCCCGGCATGACGGTCTGTTCGCCAAAGACCTTCTTGGAATCGACGATGATGGCGCGCAATTCTTCCGGCGACCAGCGGCCGGCCACGCCGTTCATCTCCGGCCCGACATTGCCCTGGAACAGGTCGTTGGGCATGTCCGCGTTTACGTGGCAAGCTAGACAGTTGCCGAGCGAGCGATTCTTGAAGACCTTGGCGCCTTCCTCCGGATTGCCCGGCGCGCCGGTCAGCGAGGCAGTCACCGAAAGATCGTCGAACGCGACGTCGGCAGGCGCGGTCTCGGCCGCCAGAACCGGTAGCGTGACGGCGACCGCGATCGACGCGGCCAGCAGCTTTCTTCCCCCAAACATAGGCGCCTCTTCCTCCACTTCACCGGGAGCGGGTTCGATCCCGCTCCACTCTCCCTTGAACCACATTAGACGTTCGGCTCGTCCCGATCAATTCATAAATAGGTTTTTTTGAATGTGTCGAGCACAAATCGTTCAAGCCTCGTCCGTTCTTTCTCATTCCGCGTCAAGGCGGCCCTGCGCACGCAGGTCCTGAATGATCCGCGCATGGTACTTCTGGAAATGCTCCTCGCCCTCGTAGCCCTTCTCCGACACCCAGCGGAACATGTTGAGGAAGGTCCATTTCCCGAAGGCGCCGGGCATCACTGCCACGGCCGCTTCGGACACGGTCTTGCCCTCCGGCGCCGCCTCGGGAAGGAACGCGATCGTCGGGGTGAACACGAAGCCCCATTTGCGCGCCGCGGTCTTCTCGGTCAGTACCTCCCCATCGAGATCGGTAACCTCCTCGTCGCCGAACATGTTGTATTGCACGACCATGAAATGCACCTTGATGAAGTCGCGCACCTCCGGGTCCGAGAGCAGTTCCTCATGCATCTTGGCGCAGTAGATGCAGCCGCGCTGCTCGAACACGATGGCCAGCC
The DNA here is from genome assembly GCA_950071955.1 of uncultured Mesorhizobium sp. Lineage (GTDB taxonomy): Bacteria > Pseudomonadota > Alphaproteobacteria > Rhizobiales > Rhizobiaceae > Aquibium > Aquibium pacificus. The sequence continues at coordinate 3,394 of CATMOC010000127.1, forward strand.
GTTTGCCCTGCTCCGCGGCGGCGGCGATATCCTCGCCCACATCACGGAAGGTCAGTGCGAACCAGTCCTCCTTGTGGAGCCCGTCCTCGCCAATCTCCGCCTGTGCGGGCAGCAACAACAAGACCACGAAGGCGAAGGCGGGGAGCAGTTTCTTCAGCATGACGGGAATTCCTCTCATCCGATCGACTGGAAGACGGGAAAAGTCTCCAGCAGCCAGTAGGACAGCGTCGCCATCTGTCCGGTGATGAACAGCACGCCGGTTATGACCAGAAGAGCGCCCATGGCCATCTCCACCTTGTGCATATGGCGCCGGAACCTTGCCGCCCAGGCGAGGAAGCGGCTTGCGAAGAGCGCGGCAATAATGAACGGGATGCCGATGCCGAGCGAATAGGTGGCAAGCAGCATCGCCCCGCGGGCGGCGGTGCCCTCCGATCCGGCGACGAACAGGATCGCGGCCAGAACCGGGCCGACGCAAGGTGTCCATCCAAAGGCGAAGGCGAGACCGATCACGTAGGCGCCGAGCAGGCCCACCGGCTTCCGGTTCACCTGCACGCGCGCCTCGCGATAGAGCAGCCCGATGCGGAAGACCCCGAGGAAATGCAGGCCCATGATTATAATGATGATGCCGGCGATGATCGACAGCGTGTCGAAATACTGCGCAATGGTCTTGCCGACGACGCTCGCAGTGGCGCCGAGCCCGACGAAGACAGTGGTGAAGCCGAGCACGAAGGCGACCGCCGCAAGGACGATCCTGCGTTTCTGCGCCCCCCCGGCGCTGTCGTCCTTCAATTCCTCGAAACTGACGCCCGCCAACCAGGCAAGATAGGGGGGAACCAGCGGGAGCACGCAGGGCGACACGAACGACAGCAGTCCGGCAAGAAATGCGCCCCAGACGCTGACATCCAGCATTGTGTCTCCTCCCTGCGCAGATTCCCGCCAACGGGATTCCCGCGCGATTTCGCTGGCAATATATTCGTATTATTCTATATGTTGCAAAGGGAATAGAGCGGCTGGATGAGCTTTCTTCGCGCCGTGGCGCAAATCGCCTTGATCGTCTTGCCGTGCGGCGTCACGCCGCTCGGCGCGGCAGAACTGTTGATGCTGGAGCAACCCGGCTGCCCCTGGTGCGCGCGCTTCAATGCTGAAATCGCGCCAGGCTATCCGAATACTGACGAAGGTCGGCGAGCACCGTTGCGGCGCGTCGACATCACGCAGGAATGGCCGAGCGATCTCGATTTCGTCGCGAAGGAGCGCTTCACGCCCACTTTCGTCCTGATCGAGGACGGCCGCGAGATCGACCGGCTGCGCGGCTATCCGGGCGACGAGTTTTTCTGGTACCTTCTCGACCAGATGATCGCGAAGCTTCCGCAAGAGACATCGAATTGAAACGACCCGGAGACGCGGCATGAGCCTGCCGAACCTTGAGCCTGGACCGCATCCGGCCGGTCTCAACGAACTGCTGGAGCAGGCCCGCAAGGCCAGCGACCTCCTGAAAGCGTTGTCGCACGAGAGCCGACTCCTGATCCTGTGCCTGCTGGCCGAGGGCGAAAAGTCCGTTTCCGAACTCGAACAGATCATGGACATGCCCCAGGCCGCGGTTTCCCAGCAGCTTGCCCGGCTGCGCTTCGACAGACTCGTGAACACCCGCCGCGAAGGGCGGGTCGTCTACTATTCCATCGCCAGCGCGGAGGTCTCGTCGATCATCGAGACGCTCTACACGCTCTTCTGCGCGCCCGTGCGCAAGAAGGAGTGACCGCGCCCGCGCGGCGGCGGAACGGGAGGAAGCGGGACGCCTCTGGAGCCCGCGGGAGGAGAGGATGACGGAACTGGCAGGCTCGCCCTGGTTCCTGTCGCTTGCCGGATTGGTGGCGGGCTTCGTCATGGGCTTTGCGGCGCGGCGGCAGCATTTCTGCACGATGTCGGCGCTGGAGCGCCACTGGTATGCCGCCGACAGCGGCGGCCTGCGCACGTGGGTCCTGGCCGCCGCGGTCGCCCTCGTTCTTACGCAGGCGCTGGTCGCGGCCGGGTATGCCGACGTCTCGGCGAGCTTCTACCTCGCGCCGAGCTTTGCCCCGACCGGCGCGATCGTCGGCGGCCTTGCCTTCGGCTTCGGCATGGCGCTGGTGGGCACCTGCGGCTTCGGCGCGCTGGTGCGGCTTGGCGGTGGCAGCCTGAGATCGCTCGTCGTGCTCGTCGTGCTCGGCCTCTCCGCGCTCGCGGCCCAGCGCGGCATCGTCGCACAGGGCCGCGTGCTGGTGGTGGACGACCTCGCACTCGACCTCTCCTTCGCGGGCGACCAGTCGCTCGGCGCGATCGTCTCCGCGCTTGCCGGCGCGGACCTGCGGTGGCCGATCTTCCTCGCCGCCGCCGCGGTAATGTTCTGGTGGGTCTTCCGGGATGGCGGCTTCCGCCGGCAAGGCGCGCGGATCGCGGTGGGCGGGGTGATCGGCGCGGCGATCGCCTTCGGCTGGTTCGCCACGACACTTGCCTACCGCAACTCATTCGATCCCGTGCAGATCGAGGCCGGATCCTTCGTGGTGCCGGTCGGCGACGCGATCCTGCAGTTCGTCGCCTTCACCGGCGTCCTGCCGGACTACGGCGTGGGCCTGGTTCTGGGCGTGGTCGCGGGCGCGGCGGTCTGCGCCTGGCGCCGACGCGACGTGCGCTGGGAAGCCTGCGACGACGCGCGCGAACTCGGCCGCCACATCGCCGGAGGGTTCCTGATGGGCACGGGCGGCGTGTTCGCCATGGGCTGCACGATCGGCCAGGGAGTCACGGCCGTCTCGGTGCTGGCCGTATCGGCGCCGATCGTCATGGTCTCGATCGCCGTCGGCGCGCGGATGGGCCTTGCCTATCTCATCGAAGGCTCGCCGCTGGCGATCTTCCGGAGCTATCCCGGACGCCCGGCCGAATAGAGCCTCAGCCGGCGGCGAACCGGTACGCGCCGCCTTCCCGCTCCACGAAGCCGATCCCCGGATGCGGGAGGTGGAAGCCGACGATGCGCGCCCTTTCCGACGCGAGGCGGTCCATCAGCGCGACGCGCGTGCGGGCGCCGAGTTCCCTGTCCTGATCACTGCCGGACGGCCAGTCGGGCCGCGCAAAGGAAATGGCCACATGGGTGATGGCATCCCCCGTGATGAAGACCGGTTCGGCGCCGCCATGGATCATGAACGACATGTGGCCGGGCGTGTGGCCCGGCGTCCCGACCGCCTCGACGCCCGGCAGGATCTCCGCGCCGGGTTCGAACAACTCGATCCGGTCCTCGATGAATGCCATGCGGCTCCTGGCGCCGACGACGAAGGTCTTGCGCTCCTCCGGCATCGCGTCGAGCGTGCCCGGCGCGCGCCAGAAATCCCATTCCGCCGAACCCATGCGGTAGGCGGCATCGGGGAAGACCAGTTCGTCGAAATCGTCGACGAGGCCCCAGATGTGGTCCGGATGGGCATGGGTGAAGATCACGTCCGTGACCTCGGAGGGATCGATGCCGGCCTCGCCCAGGTTCTCGATAAGCTTGCCGGCGCTCGGCATGAAATTCGGGCCCGAACCGACGTCGAAGATCGCCAGCCTGTCGCCGCGACGCAGGAACGTGACGTTGCAGTCCGGATTGTTGGCGTCGGCGGGAAGGCCGTGGCCAGCGAGAATCGCTTCCAGTTCCGTCTTGTCGACGTCGGGGAAGGAGAAACTCATGGGAAGCGAGAGATGTCCGTCGCTGACGACGGTCAGTTCCCCCTCCCCGGTCTCGATCCTGCCGAGGGCCGATGCCACGCGCGGCCAGGCTCCGAGCGCGGCGGCGGCCAAGACGGCACCGCCACGCAAGACCGTTCGGCGGTCCAGTAAAGTTGCGTGCCGCATAGCGTTCCTCCCGAGCCGGCGCGTCATACATTCAGTTTCTTGCATGAATTCGCACGGGATGGAAGTCCGGCGATGCTCAGAGCGCCGCGACGATGATGATCTCCACCAAGTGCTGGGTTGTCGCAAGCCGCGCTTCGCCGGTCGCGCGGGCCGGCGTGTTGGCTGGATCCACCCAGGCGTCCCAAACCTCGTTCATGGCGGCGAAGTCGCGCATGTCGGCGAGCCAGATCGTTGCCTGGATCAGCTTGGACTTGTCCGTTCCGGCTTCCGCCAGCAGGCGATCGATCGAGGCGAGCACTTCCTTCGTCTGTTCCGCCACCGGCTTACCGGGGGTCCCGACCTGGCCGGCGAGATAGACGGTGCCGTTGTGGATGACGGCCTGGCTCATGCGCTTGCCCGGCTCGATGCGGCGTACGGTCATTGCAAACTCTCCTTAGATGAAATGGTGTCTTTCGACTGTATTCCAGCGGGGCATCGGACGACCCCGCCCCGTCGCCGAAAGGGAAATCCGAGGTCAGCCGCCATCGAGCGAGCCCGCCTCCTCCTTCTCGCGCCGGCGATAGGACATCCAGCTCAGCGGGATGAAGACCAGATAGCCGATCGCGGTCACCGACATGGCCTGCCAGGGATAATTCACCAGGAGGAGCACGTAGAGGAGGATCACCAGGATCAGCGGCAACATCAGGTCGCTGCGCACGCGGCCCATGTTCTTGCCCGACCACAGGGGAATGCGGCTTACCAGCAGGAAGGCGACGAGGATGGTGAAGCCGCAGGCGAACCAGGCGAAGCCGGGCGTCAGTTCCATGCCGAGGAAGCCGAGATAGGCAGGCAGGAGCACGAGCATCGCCCCCGCCGGTGCCGGCACGCCGACGAAATAGCCCGAGCGCCAGTTGGCCTTCTCCGGCGGCGGGGCCATGACGTTGAAGCGGGCAAGCCGCAGGCCGCAGGCGATGGCGAAGAGCAGCGCCGCGATCCAGCCAGGCGATCCGGTCTGGTCGAGCACGAAAGCATAAAGCACAAGGCCGGGCGCCACGCCGAAATTGACGATGTCGGCGAGCGAGTCCATCTCGGCGCCGAACTTCGACGTCGCCTTCAGCGCCCGCGCCACGCGGCCGTCGACGCCGTCGAGGAAGGCGGCGAGCAGCACCATGGCGACGGCCATCTCGATGCGCTGCTCGAAGGTGAGCCGCACGCCCGTCAGCCCGGCGCAGATCGCCAGCACGGTGACCAGGTTGGGCATGACCATGCGCAGGGGGATCTCGCGGAAGCGCGGGCCGCGGCCGTCGCCTTCGGGCTTGCCGTCGGCGGGTTTCGGATCGTCCGCCATCCGCTCAGATCACCCGCATCAGGGGCGTCGCCCGGCCGCCGAACTCGGCGACCACCGTTTCACCGGCGATGGCCGTCTGGCCCTGGAAGACTTTTGCCACCGCGCC
>CATMOC010000128.1 GCA_950071955.1 uncultured Mesorhizobium sp.
TCGGACAGTTCGATGATCTCGGCGAGCCGCGCGACGGCCTGCGGCTTCTCGATCTTGGACAGGATGGCCGCGCGTCCGCGCGCAATCTTGCGCACCTCGGCGAGATCCTCGGGACGCTGGATGAAAGACAGCGCGACCCAGTCCACCTCGGCCTGCAGAACGGCGTCGAGGTCGCGCCGGTCCTTCTCGGTCAGAGCCCCGAGCGGCAGGTCGGTGTCCGGAAGGCTGACGCCCTTCTTGTCCGAAATCTTCGTGCCCGCCACCACGACGGCCTCGATCGACTTGCCGTTCGTCTTCACGGCCTTCAATTGGAGCTTTCCGTCGTCGATGAGCAGCCGGTCGCCCGGCTTCACCGATACGAGGATTTCCGGATGCGGGAGGTGGACGCGGGTGGCGTCGCCCGGCGCGCGATCGTCGTCGAAGGTGAAGGTCTGGCCAACCTCAAGCGGAACGGAGCCCTCGGCAAAGGTTCCGACGCGCAGCTTCGGCCCCTGGAGGTCGGCGAGGATGCCGATCGGCCGTCCGACTGCCCGCTCTATCGAGCGGATGCGCCCGACCAGCGTCCGCATCAGGTCATGGTCGGCATGGCTCATGTTGATGCGAAAGACGTCGGCGCCCGCTTCGTGGAGCTTGCGGATCATCGCCTCGTCGGACGATGCAGGTCCCAGCGTCGCCAGAATACGAACCTTGCGGTTGCGCCTCATTGAGTACCCGCCCCGGTTACGGCGGCCGTCCCGTCAGGCGCGGGATCGTCGGTGAGCTGGACCATCCAGCTCGCCTGTTCGCCGGTATCGTATTCCTGGAAACCGGCGCGCTGGAACCCCCGCGGAATGCAGTCGCGCACCCCGACAATCTTGAATTCCTTGTCGGCGACGCACATGTTGATCGGACCATCCCAGCGTCCGCCGCGTTCGGCATCCTCGGCATAGAGATAGTAGTAGCGCGACGAGAGAGGTCCCTCGATCAGGGTCTTGCAGGTGGAACCTTCGACATGCCACCACCCTTCGGTGATCCATCCGCCTGCCGCTCGATAGCCGATCGACACGCCGACCAGGCCCTGCGTCGCGTTGCAGACGCGGAAGTCGGCGCGTGCCGATCCCGACGTCATCATCAGGGCCGCGAAAGCTGCGGTCACCGTGGCCGAAGCCGATGCGAGGCGAGCAATACCTCCAACAGCCGGCAATGCCATGCGCGTGCCCCTTGCCCCTGGACGAACCATGCTTCGTAACTCCTTTTCGGAAATGCGCGGTCCGATGTCAACGCGCGCCGAACCGGGCCATTCAATCGGTTAGCCGCACAACTGCAACTCGACATTCGCCAGAAGATTGTCCAAAGCACGGCATTGCGTCTTTCGCCCCGCCGTGGATGGATGGCTGCAGACCGACCATACGAAACTCCAGACCGCGCGAAAATCACCGGATGACACGAACCGCAGCCCTTTCTCCGTTCCTGATCGTCGAGGGGGATCGCGGGCGGGGCGTCGTGATCCTAGCCGACCATGCGCGCAACGTGCTTCCCGACGAGTATGGCGATCTCGGGCTGCCGGCGCGCGAATTCGAGCGCCACATCGCCTACGACATCGGCGTGGAGGCAGTCAGCCGCTCGCTGGCTCGCCAGCTGGATGCGCCTGCCCTGCTGTGCGGCTACTCCCGCCTGCTGATCGATCCGAATCGCGGCGAGGACGATCCCACCCTCATCCGCCAGCTCTACGACGGCACGGTCATCCCGGCGAACTATCCGATGTCGCCGCAAGAGCGGCAGAAGCGGCTCGACCTCTTCTACCGGCCCTACCACGACGCGATCGGATCGATGATCTCGTCCGTTGCGTCGCAATCCGGCAGGGCACCGCTCGTCGTCTCGATCCATTCCTTCACGCCGACGATGCAGGGGGTCGCGCGGCCGTGGCATGTCGGGCTCCTGTGGGACAAGGACGATCGCGCCGTGACGCCGCTGCTGGAGGCGCTCTCGGCGGACCCGATGCTCGTGGTTGGCGACAACGAGCCCTATGACGGCGCGCTGCGCGGCGACACGATGTACAAGCATGCGATCGTCAACGGATATCCGCACGTGCTGATCGAGATCAGGCAGGACCTCATCGCGAGCGAAGCGGGCGCGGAGGAATGGGCCGACCGGCTGGCGCCAATCCTTGACGGCATCAACGCCCGGCCCGATATCCACGACGTAAAGTTCTTCGGCTCGCGGACCGGGCCAGTTCCAGGAGGATCAAATGGCTGAGCTCACATCGGAACAGCAGCGCGACTTCGAAGCGGCGGCCTTTCGGACGCTCGTCGAGCACCTGAGAAACCGCGCTGACGTCCAGAACATCGACCTGATGAACCTGGCGGGCTTCTGCCGCAACTGCCTTTCGAACTGGTACCGCGACGCGGCGAATGCCGAAGGCATCGAGTTGTCGAAGGAAGAGTCGCGCGAGATCGTCTACGGCATGCCCTATGCGGAGTGGCAGGAGAAGCACCAGACCGACGCAACGCCGGAGAAAAAGGCAGCATTCGAGCAGAACCGGCCGAAGGACCATTGAGGCGCAAGAGCGCGCCGTCATCAAAACGCTCCGCGCTTCAACCGTGATCGTCATCAAGGTCCGAAGGGCGTTGCGTCGATCGCGTCCTGCCCATGATCTGCCTGTGTGGCTCGACCGGCGGACATCCGCCGGTGTGCTGGTTCGCAGTTCCTAGGCTCCGCCATCGGCCGGTCCGAAGCGGGCCGGACGCTTTTCCAGGAAGGCCGAAAGTCCCTCGGCCGCCTCGGCTGAAAAGCGCGCCAGATTGATGGCGCGCGCTTCGTTGTCCAGTTGCGACGCAAGGTCGACGGTCGCAGCGGACCGAACGAGTGTCTTGATGGTCCGGATCGCCTGCGGCGGGCCTTCGGCGAGACGCGTGGCGAGATCGAGCGCTGCCTCGAGCGCTCCACCTTCGGGTGACAGGACATTGACCAGCCCGAGGCCGGCGAGCCGCTCGGCGGAAACGGGCGCGCCGAGCAGACACATCTCCATCACGAGCTGACGTGGCAGGGCGGAGCTGAGGAAGGATGTCGCGCCGCCGTCGGGAGACAGGCCGACGCGGACCTGAGCCACGGCGAACCGGGCATTAGCGGAGGCGACGATCATGTCGCAAGCAAGCGCCAGCGAAAGACCCGCTCCCGCCGCTCCTCCCTCGACGGCCGCGAGTACCGGCACCGGGCATTTCACGACGGCCATGATCATCGCGTTCAGTCTGTCGGTCCTGGCGGTTGCGTCGGCCAGGGTGCCGCTCGCGCTCTCCTTCAGCGCATTGACGTTGCCGCCGGCCGAAAAAAAGCCGCCGCTGCCCGTCAGGACGACGGCACGGGTATGCGGATCAGCTCCGGCCTTGATGACCTGCGCCTGTACCGCATCGTAGACGTCCGGTCCGATCGAGTTCCGGCTGCCGGGACCGTCGAGCGTGAGCACCAGGACCGCGCCGCGCCGTTCCGCCAGGATCCTCGTTTCGCCGACATCACGCCTGGACATTCGATCCTCCCGACAAGCGGCGCACCGGCCTGGTCCGACTGGTTCGACGCGCGGTGCCGTGTACCATCCTTCAACTCCCCAATCTCACATCTGATCTCCCGTTGAGGGAGGATTTTCATCGTTGCCGCATCCTCCCACGATCGAGTGTCGAAAAACAGCACATAAATGATTGATAGTTTGAAATAATGAAACTCGATGGTATAGGAATTTCGGACTGGAGGAGAGGCCATGAACGAGACGAGCGGAGCCGGCCCGTTGAAGGGGCTGCGCGTGCTGGACATCGCCACGATCATCGCCGGTCCCCTTGCGGCGACCCTGCTTGCGGATTTCGGGGCTCATGTCGTCAAGCTCGAACTCCCCGGCGTCGGTGACGGACTGCGCGGCTTTCCTCCGTTTCGCGACGGCAAGTCCCTTTGGTGGAAGGTGACGAACAGGGGCAAGTACTTCGGTACCCTCGATCTGCGCAAAGCCGAAGGCAAGGAGCTCTTCCTGCGCATGGTTGCCAGGAGCGACGTCGTCATCGAGAATTTCCGGCCCGGTACGCTGGAGCGCTGGGGGCTCGACGTCGAAACGCTCTGGGCGGCCAATCCGCGCCTCGTGGTGCTGCGCCTGAGCGGTTTCGGCCAGGACGGACCATCCCGGGAGATGTCGGGACTGGCCCGCATCTTCGAAGCGATGGGCGGCCTCACCGCAATCTCGGGCAGCGAGGATCGCCCGCCGATGCACACCGGCTACCCCATCGGCGATCCGATCGGAGGACTGTTCGGCGCCTTCGCCATAATGGCGGCGCTGTGGCGGGTGGCGCAGAGCGAGCGCGAACGCGGCGAGGAGATCGATCTTGCCCTGACGGAAGCGCTCTTCCGGATCATCGAGGTGCTCGCGATCGAGTACGACCAGCTGGGCTACGTCCGCACGCGCAGCGGAAACCGCAACCTCTATTCCGCGCCCTCCGACGTGTTCCTGACGGCCGACAAGCGCTACGTCACGATCGCAGGCAGCACCGCGCGGACCTTTGCCAACAACGCCAGGGCCATCGGCCGACCGGATCTCATCGACGACCCCCGCTTCTGCGACAACGCTTCGCGCGTCGCGCACGCCGATGATCTCGACCGCATCTTCGGAGGCTGGATCGCCAGCCACACACAGGAGGAAGCGGTGGACGCCTTCCGCGCCACCAACGGCACGCTTGCGCCGATTTACTCGATAGACCAGATTTTCGAGGACCCACAGTTCAAGGCGCGCGAAGCCATCGTTTCGGTCGAGGACGAGGATTTCGGGCAGGTGCGCATGCAGGGACTGGTACCGCGCTTCAAGCGCCAACCGGGCAAGATACGATGGTCGGCAAAGCGTCTGGCTGCCGACAATGAATATATCTATAGAGAGGTCGTCGGCCTCGATGCGGATGAAATCGAGGGGTACAAGGCAAAAGGCGTCATATGACGAAGGTGGGGGCCATCACCGGGAAGCCGGCAAACGTGCTGGTCCGAGAGGAGAGCGGCGATGCACAGGACCCCTCACTGTCCTCGACTCTGATCCGCGGCATCGAGATCCTGCAGTGCTTCGACGCCAGCAACCCCGCGCTCGGCAATTCCGAGATCGCGCGGCGCGTGGGGCTCAACCGGCCGACCGTCTCGCGGCTGTGCAAGACGCTGGTCCATCTGGGCTACCTCCGGCGCGATGCGAAGGGGGCATTCCGCCTGGCGCCGAAGCTCCTGGCACTCAACTATCCCGTTCTCTCGGCGATGCCCTGGCGGCACGACGTCATCCTGCCGATGCGGGAACTGGCGGAGATGTGTTCCGGAAATGCCTCCCTCGGTGTGATGTCGGGAGATTCCTTCGTGCACATACAGACCGCCGGAAGTCCGCCGGGATGGCCCTACATCCCCGATATCGGCCAGACCGGCCCACTCCACCGGTCGGGGCTGGGCTGGGCCCTGCTCTCCACGCTTTCGGACCGGGAACTGGCCGACAAGCTGACCGAACTGAAGGATCTCCATTTCGAGGAGTACTCGACCTTCGAGGAGAAATGCCAAGCGGCGATCGAACGCTGCCGTCGCGACGGCTTCTGCGTTTCCTATGGCGACTGGCGGTCGAGCATCGTCGCCGCCGCTGCCCCGCTGGGACGGACAGAGGACGGACTTTCGGTAGCGATCGCGTGTGCCCTGCCGCTCTACAGGGCCGTCTCAGACTACTTCGAAAACGATCTCGGCCCCCGCCTGGCCCAGGCGGCGGATTCCATTCGGCATTCCGGCGTCTTCGTTCTGCGGCGGTAGGCTTCGAGGCGACGGAACACAACGATCCAGCTGCCGATGCCGGACACGGCCGCCCGAGCACCGGCCGACGATCACCACCCCCGCCAGCTCGCCAGTCGAGCCACACTCATGTGCGACCTTGCCTCGTTCGGCACCGAAGCCAGGGGCGCGCGCCGGGTTGTGATTCGCCGCCTCTCGTGAGTGTTTCATTATTTTGAACGCATATCATGCATTACATATGGATTATGAAATAGTCCTTGAAGCTGACGTTGCGTTGTGCAATCGTCCTCGGGTGGCCGAACAATCGGTCGTCCACGGGAGGAAATGGACATGCGTATCGCAACACTCGCTGTCATGGCGGGCCCCGCCACGTCTGCGGCCGCCGCTGCTGATTTCAAACTACCTGACCAGCTCGTATGGACTGCCTACGGAACCGGTTCCGCCGGCTACAACCAGGCCGTCGCGATCGGCGCAGCGCTCAAGGAGAGAGCCGGAGTGGATCTTCGTATCCTGCCGGCGGACAACGATGTCGCCCGGATGGAGCCGCTGCGGCAGGGCAAGGTCCAGCTTTCGGCGAACGGCATCGGCGTCTACCTGGCACAGGAAGGCGTTCTCGCGTTCGGACGCGAGGATTGGGGGCCGCAGAAGATCCGCGTCCTTGCCGCCAATACCGGCGGCGGCGTCGCCATGTCGGTCGGCGTGGCACGCGAGGCGTGCGACAGGATCGGCAAGGCGGATTGCGAGGGCTTCACCTTCGGCGACCTGAAGGGGCTTCGGGTCGCCTCGATCAAGGGCGCGCCTGCCCTCAACACCAACACCGCCGCCTGGCTGGCCTATGGAGGGCTGACCTGGGACGACGTCGAGATGGTCGAGTTCGGCGGGTTCGGCCAAGCGTGGAAAGGAATGGTCGAGGGAACGGTGGACGCCGCCTTCTCGGCCACCAATGCAGGCCAGGTCTACGAGGCCGCCGCGAGCCCGCGCGGGCTGGCCTGGCCGCAGTTCGACCCCGCCGACGATGCGGCCTTCGAGAGGCTCCTGTCGGTCGCGCCTTACTACATCCAGGTTCACGCAACGGTGGGCGGCCTGCTTGACGGCACCGAGGGCCGCGACATGGCGGCGTTCGCTTACCCCATCCTCGTCGGCCTCGACAGCGGCGATCCCGATCTCATGTACAACATGACGAAGGCGATGTTCGAACTGCTTCCCGACTATTCGGGCAAGGCGCCCGGCATCGACGGGTGGGCCCTCGAGTACCAGAAATTCGACTGGGTGATCCCGTTCCACGAGGGTGCCATCCGCTACTACAAGGAGGCCGGCGTGTGGACCGACGCGGCGCAGGCGCACAACGACAGCCTGCTCGCGCGCCAGGAGACGCTTGCGAAAGCGTGGGACGAGTTGAAGAACGAAAAGCCGGCAGACTGGGGCGAAGCCTGGCCGGCAAGGCGGCGCGAGGCGCTCAAGGCGGGCGGGTTCGAGGTCGCCTTCTGAGGCCGATGGCCGGGGATGGCGCCCAACGGTCCCGGGAGGTCGAAGATGAACGAGGGGCGGAGCCTCCCGGACCGCGACGCCAGCACCGCGACCGGAACGGAGGCCGAAGGTACGATCTCCACGGGCACCGCACGCTGGTTCGTTGCGGCCGCGACGGCCATCGCCATCGCCGTCGCCATCCACCAGCTCTTCAACCTCCGGGTGGGCGGCTATACCATGCTGGAGGGGATGTATCTCTACGTCCTCGCCGGCATCTTCCTGGCGATCGCGTTCCTGTCGTTCAGAATCCGCGCCGGCGCGTCGCCACACGTACCCTGGTACGACTGGGCGCTCGCGGGCGCCTCTCTCGCCGTGGCGGGCTACTTCGCGGCAACGTCGAGCGTTAGCCTCGACTACGGCTGGGAGTATGCGCCGCCGCAGACGGCGGTCTGGGTCTCGATCGCGTTCTACCTGCTCATCCTGGAGGCCACGCGACGGGCCGGCGGACTGACGCTTTTCCTGATCGTGCTCGCATTCTCCTTGTATCCGACCTTCGCGGAGAAGGTGCCTGATCCCCTGAGCGGATTCACGCAGCCCTTCAGCGACGTCATCCCCTTCTTCATGATCTCCGCCGAGGCATCTTTCGGCATTCCGATGCAGGCCTTCGGCAACCTCGTCATCGGCTTCATCCTTTTCGGAGCCGTGCTCCAGCACACCGGCGGCGGGCGGGCCGATGACGGCGCGGCCAGTGAAATGGTTGATCAGGGCGATGAGGCTCGGCGCGGCGAGCACGCTGCCGCCGGCCCAGGCCGCTTCCCCGCCGCAGGGGGCCGGGCAGATCAGTTTCAGGTCGAGCGCCTCGGCGGCCATGGCGGCGGGCAGCACGCCCAGCGTTTCGCCGAGGCGGCCATCGAGCGAGAGTTCGCCAATGGCCGCATGGCCTTCGAGCATGTCGGGCGGGATGACGCCCATGATGGCCAGAATGGATAGCGCAATGGCGAGATCGTAATGGCTGCCCTCCTTGGGCAGGTCTGCCGGGGCGAGGTTCACGATGACGCGCTTGGGCGGCATGGCGAGGCCGAGCGCGGCCAGCGCGGCGCGCACCCGCTCGCGGCTCTCGGTCACCGCCTTGTCACCAAGGCCGACAATGTTGAAGGCGGGCTGGCCACCGGTCAGCTGCACCTGCACATCCACCGGCTGCGCCTCAACGCCCTCGAACGCGAATGTCGTGATCCGGCAAACCATCGCCTCTTTCCCCGTCAGCGGGAAAAGCGTTAACACAGGTTAATGAACAAAGGAAGAACAAATTAGAGGTGTGGGCGCATTGATGCCTGAGGCCACAATGCACTTTTGATGGGGCAGAGGCGGTGCATTGCGCTACGCTTAATGCATCCTACGCGATACGACGGATCGCTTTGCTAAAATGGTATTTCATCTTTAGGAA
>CATMOC010000129.1 GCA_950071955.1 uncultured Mesorhizobium sp.
GTTTTGCGGATGTCGATCCGCGCGGATTCGGGCTCATGCAGCGTTCGCGCGCATACGAGGACTATTTGGACGCGGAAGCCAAGTACGATCGGCGACCCAGTCTCTGGATCGAGCCGATCGGCGACTGGGGACAAGGCTCGGTCGAACTGGTCGAGATCCCAACCGACACGGAGTTCAACGACAACATCGTCGCATACTGGCGGCCAGCCGCGGAGGCGAAGGAAGGTGGCCACTGGACGTTCGCCTACCGGATGCGCTGGACCAGCGATGTGACGCCCGGACCGGAAGTGCTCTACGTCGCCTCGTCGCGGGCTGGAAAGAACCTCCGGCAGGAACGGCCTCTCTTCGTGCTCGATTTCGGATCGAGCGGCGAGGCTGCGATTTCCTCCGACGGGATGGAACTCCAGGTTTCGGCTTCGACGGGCAAGATCTTGAACCCGATCTTCCATGCCGGCCAGCCGACGGGCTTGTTGCGCGTCTCCTTCGAACTTGATCCCGAGGGTGCGGAACTTTCCGAACTGCGGCTTCTTCTCACCAAGGCCGGGAAGCCGGCGAGCGAGACGTGGCTCTACAGATGGACCAGCGAATGACACTCTTTTCCGCCATGCCCAGCTATCCGGGCATGCCTCCCGAGCAGGGATTGGCGACACCGTCGCAAAACCTGCGCCAGGCGCCCGCGCGCCAGCCAGCGGCAACGCCCCACTCCGTACACCTTGCACGCCTCCTGGCCTTCGGCGGGGCATTGGGACTGGGGGCATTTGGCACCTACGAGATGACGCAGGTGGTCTCCGCCGGCGGTACGACGGTGCTTGAAGGTATCATCACCGCCCTCTTCGCGATTACCTTCACCTGGATCTCCTTTGCCGCGAGCTCGGCGATCACCGGCGTATTGGTGCGGCCCGACCGGCGGATGCCGACGGACAGGGGGGCGCCGGAACTCTCCAGGCGTACCGCGCTCGTCATGCCGGTCTACAACGAGAACCCCGTGGAAATTGCAGCGGCCCTACGCGTCATGGGACGCGGGCTCGCCGAAGCCGGCCGCAAGCGCAATTTCGAAATCGTCATCATCTCCGACACGTCCGATCCCGACGCATGGGTGGCCGAGACGACCGCGGTCGATCAACTGCAGCGCGCTCTGGCGGGCCTCATCCCGGTCTGGTACCGCCGCCGGTGGAACAATGACGGCAAGAAGGCCGGAAACGTCCGCGAGTTCATCGAACGGTGGGGCGGTCGCTACGACCACTTCATCGTGCTCGACGCAGACAGCCTCATGGCGCCCTCGACCCTGATCGAGCTCGCCGCCGCGATGGAAAGCGACCCACAGATCGGCATCCTCCAGACGGTCCCAACGCTGGCCGGGGGACGCACGCTGTTCCAGCGGATGCAGCAGTTCGCAAACCGCATCTACGGCCCGGTCGTCGCCAACGGCCTTGCCGCCTGGCAGGGAGGCGACGGCAACTACTGGGGCCACAACGCCATCATCCGCACATCTGCATTCGCGCAGTGCTGCGGACTGCCCGACCTCCCCGGCCGGCAGCCGTTCGGCGGCCAGATCCTCTCGCACGATTTCGTGGAGGCCGCGCTCATGCGGCGCGCCGGCTGGAAGGTGGAGATCGCGACGGATCTTCCCGGTTCGTGGGAAGACAGCCCTCCCTCGCTGGTGGACACCGCGGTGCGCGACAGGCGCTGGGCGCAGGGCAACCTCCAGCATCTGCGCATCATCGGCGCCAAGGGCCTGGCCTGGCCGAGCCGCGTCCATTTCTTCGCCGGCATCATGAGCTATTGCGCATCGCCGATCTGGCTCCTGCTGATCGTCGCCGGCTTCGCGCTCGCCTTGCAGGCGCATTTCGTCAAGCCGGAATATTTTCCGGACGGGTTCCAACTGTTTCCGACCTGGCCAGTCCTCGATTCGGAACGCATGATTCGCCTCTTCGTGCTGACGATGGCAGTCCTTCTTCTGCCAAAGTTCATCGGATTAACCCGCGCGCTGCTGTCTTCCCATCTCCGGCGCAATTGCGGCGGCGGGCTGGCGCTCGTGGGGAGCGCGCTAGGCGAACTGGTGCTGTCGGCGCTCTACGCGCCGGTCATGATGGTCGTCCACAGCCGGCACGTCTTCGAGATACTGGCTGGCAGGGACGCAGGCTGGGCGCCGCAGCGGCGCGGCCATGGCGCCATGACCTGGAGCGATGCTGTCCGCTACCATTATGGGCACACGCTGATCGGACTCGGAACCGCCGCCGTGGCATGGATGCTCTCTCCCGGGATCCTCGCCTGGCTGGCACCGACGCTCGCGGGTCTCGTCTTGTCGGCCCCGCTGTCGTTTGCAAGCGGGAGCGAGGCGGCCGGGCGAACTCTGCGCCGGTTCAACCTGCTGCTCACGCCGGAGGAGCGATCGCCCTCGCGTATCCTGAGGGAGCATCGCGCCGCGATCGTGGACATAAATCGGCCGCTGCACGGCATCGTGGCGCTGGTACGGATGGCGTCGGTGCGCGAAGCGCACATGCGCTGGGCACACGAGGCGCCGAGGCGGCGCGGAAATCCGGACGCCGCCCAGCTCACTGCGACCCAGAAGCTTTCCGAAGCCGAGACTCTGGAAGAAGCCCTCTCCTGGCTGGACAAGCGCGAGCGCATGCACGTCATCAGCCAGCCGACGCTGATAGGACGGCTGATCGATCTCGATGCCCGCACGGCCCTTCGCTTTCCTGAAGCTCAGCGATCCCTGCCCGCTCAGGTCCCTTCGGCGGATTCGCAGCGCGACGACCGCGCGCTCGAGGAACTCGTCGCTAGTCCCGCCTGAAGCGTGTCCCCCGAGAGAGGCTAGCCAGTTTCGGGCCCTGCCATATACGCAAACACACGAGCCTGACGCGCGGCAACCGAATCCGATCGATCGCGCCGCGCGCTAGGTCTAGGTGTTGCCCCTCAGGTGATCGCCGAGCCTCAGGGCAAGCTGCACGATCGTGTAGGTCGGGTTGGCATGTCCGCTCGTAGCGAAGACGCTGCTTCCGCCCATGTAAAGATTGTCGAGCCCGTGGACCTTGCAGTCGGCATCAACGACGCCGTGCCGCGGATCGGCGCTCATGCGCGTCGTACCCATGTGGTGATTGCCGCCCCAGACGTGGTCTACGCCGGGCGGTTCGCCATTCGACACCCAATCCGCCAGCCTCATGCGACCGATGTCATAGGTGGCCATGTCCTCTGCCGCCTTCTTGGCGGCGGTGGTCAGCGTGCGCACGTCCATGTCGGACAGCCGCCAATCGAGGGCGATGCGTCGCCAACCGAAGCGGTCCTTCTCGTCGATCAAGCGCACCCTATTTGCCGGATCGAGGGACTGTTCGCAGGCGACCATGACGTCGACGACGAGCCCGGGACATGGTGCCGGGCTTCCCGCGACCTGCGCTTCCAGCGCGGTTTCGAAGTCCACGCCGCATGCCGGGGAGGGATCGAACGCGCCGGTGAATTCGGGCGCGTTCCACTGGTCGAAGTACCCGATCCGCAGCCCGAAATTGAGGATCTTGCGCGACCGCATCATATCGGGCGTCGGCGAATAGACGAGCATAGAGGGCGGCGCCGCGCGCAGCAGCGCGCTGCCGACCGGCGCGTGGGGATGCTCCAGGAAGTAGCGTCCCACCAGATCGTGTTCGTTACCCAATCCCGCCGCGATCTGCGAATTCGCGTTGAGCAGCGCCCGGGGGTTTTCAAGTCCGCCGAGGCAGAGGACGAAGGTGCCGGCGCGGACCGTGAACGGCTCGTCGCGACCGTAGGTCCGGAAATTCGCCTCGGTCACGCGCTTGCCGTTCTCGTCGATCCGCAGGTCGACCAGGTTGGCGTTCAGGTAGGTCTCGATGTTGGCCGAGCTTTCGAGTTCTGCCCGGTACTTCTCGCCGAAGCGGGTCGTGGGGCGGCTGAAGCGAAAGAGTTGGGGCCGCAGGTCACTTCGGTCCGGGAGAACGTCAGGCGCGGCGGTTGTGGCCGGAAGGTTCAGGATGTCGTCCGCTTCGCTGGCGTACGGGTCGAGATCGGCCTTCTTGATCGGCCAGCCACTGAGCGGATTGTGCGGGCGGAGTTCGAAATCGTCCGCTTCGAGTGCGCGCGTCCATCCTCCCCAGTGGTTGGACGTGCCGCCGAAATAGCGCAGCCTGCAGCCATCCAGCGGATAATAGGGCTGGCCGGCGGTGATCCCCTCGTAGACCTCTTGCGAGGCCGGGTCGTAGTCGAAACCGCCGGCTTCGAACAATCCAACCAGCTTGCCGGCCGCGCCGAGGCGCCGCGCCAGCGTTATCCCGGCGGGACCAGCCCCCACAATGCAGACGTCGAACGTCCGGTCCCCGAATGCGCCGGCTTCGGCAGTTTCCGCGTCGCGGATCATGACGGGTTACGCTTTCCGAAGATCGCTTGCGCGCAGGACCCAGCCGTCGCGCATTACCAGCTCGATCTGCTCGTCGGCGAAGCTTGGCAGCGCGGTGAAGGCAACAGGGACCACCGCGGCCGAAATCAGGAGCTGGCGCCGGGTCAGTCGTCCCTCGCCTCCGTCTGTCGAATGTGCGGGGTGGATAGCTTGGTATGTTCGATCGGGATTCATGTCGGTGAGCTCTTGGTTGCCGACGCGCATATTAGCGCCCGCCGATCGGCACGTACATCGCAATCAGCAAGGCGCCGTTCGCGTCCGGGCGCTGCGCGAACCGTGCCTACGCTCCCTTCTCTGCCCGATGCTGCTGCCACGGCCACCGGCCCTCGATCTCGACCTCGAGCGAGAAACTAAGGAACGTCCTGATCACCACGATCCCCGCGAGAACCGCAAGGCTGTCCAGGGTCGGATCGATCGCCACGGTGTTGATGATGTCGGCGGCGACGAGGAACTCCAGGCCGAGGAGGATCGCGCGGCCCACGTCGGCCCGGTAGTTCGCAAAGCTGTTGTCGGTTCCGTCGGGATGGAGGCGGCGCAG
Source organism: uncultured Mesorhizobium sp. (assembly GCA_950071955.1). Taxonomy (GTDB): domain Bacteria; phylum Pseudomonadota; class Alphaproteobacteria; order Rhizobiales; family Rhizobiaceae; genus Aquibium; species Aquibium pacificus. The sequence goes on from CATMOC010000129.1 coordinate 4,944, forward strand.
CAGGAAACGAGCGGTCGCCCAGGTGATGCCGAGCACGATGACGAGGATCCCGGCAACCTCTACCGCGCGGGTGGTCCAGTGCAGCATCAGCCCCAAGACGTCCTCTTCCATCGGGAGTTCCCTTTCCTTCTACGGTCGCGTCCGCCGATCCTGCGCACTCTTCCTATCGTACCGCCGATGCGGCCGCGATCATCCCACACGCCGGGGTCGAGGTAGCCGCCGGGGCGAACTTGCCAGCCGGAACGGCGCCTCTACGATATCCTCGGCCAATGGGCGAGGACCTCCCCGGTTCCCGCACTTCAACCTGCGCTGAAAACGCCAAGCGGTCCGCAGGCCAACCCGTGTCTCGCCATGTCGAACTCCGGTTAATCCGCGTTCCCAATACACCAGGCGCCGCGATGTTCCGGAATGCAGCGCGCCGCGGCGGTAACCATTCCCGGGAACAAAAAGCCCGCGCTCCTCGCGGAGCGCGGGCGATCTTCAGGCCGGTGAAATGCGGTTTTAGAAGTCCATGCCGCCGGCCGGCATCGCCGGTGCGGCTTCCTTCTTCGGCTTCTCAGCGACCATTGCCTCGGTCGTCACCAGAAGGCCGGCGACCGACGCGGCGTCCTGCAGCGCGGTTCGCACGACCTTGACCGGGTCGATGACACCTTGCGCGAACAGATCGCCGTATTCGCCTGTCTGTGCGTTCCAGCCGTAGCCGAACTCGGTCTTCTCGCGCAGCTTGCCGACCACGATCGATCCTTCGGCGCCGGCATTTTCCGCGATCTGGCGCACCGGGGCCTCGATGGCCTTGCGCACGATCTCGATGCCATGTTTCTGGTCCGGATTGTCGGTGGCGACGCCGTCGAGCGCCTTGGCGGCCCTGAGCAGCGCCACGCCGCCGCCCGGCAGCACGCCTTCCTCTACCGCCGCGCGCGTTGCATGCAGCGCGTCGTCGACACGGTCCTTCTTCTCCTTGACCTCGACCTCGGTCGAGCCGCCGACGCGGATCACCGCGACGCCGCCTGCGAGCTTGGCGAGACGCTCCTGCAGCTTCTCGCGGTCATAGTCGGAGGTGGTCTCCTCGATCTGCGCCTTGATCTGGGCGACGCGGCCCTGGATCTCTTCCTTCCGGCCGGAACCGTTGACGATGGTGGTGTTCTCCTTCTCGATCACCACCTTGCCGGCGCGGCCGAGCATCTGGAGCGTCACGTTCTCGAGCTTGATGCCGAGGTCCTCGGAGATGGCGGTGCCGCCGGTGAGGATCGCGATGTCCTCCAGCATGGCCTTGCGACGGTCGCCGAAGCCCGGCGCCTTGACGGCCGCGACCTTGAGGCCGCCACGCAGCTTGTTGACGACGAGCGTGGCGAGCGCCTCGCCCTCGACGTCCTCGGCGATGATCAGGAGCGGCTTGCCGGACTGCACGACCGCCTCGAGCACGGGAAGCAACGCCTGCAGGTTGGAGAGCTTCTTCTCGTGGATCAGAACGTAGGGCTCCTCGAGCTCCACGCGCATCTTGTCCTGGTTGGTGATGAAGTAGGGCGAGAGATAGCCGCGGTCGAACTGCATGCCCTCGACCACCTCGAGTTCGGTCTCGGCGGTCTTGGCTTCCTCGACGGTGATGACGCCTTCGTTGCCGACCTTCTCCATCGCCTCGGCGAGGAAGCGGCCGATGTCGGCGTCGCCATTGGCCGAGATGGTGCCGACCTGGGCGATCTCATCATTCTTGGTGACCTTGCGGGCATTGCCCTTGAGCTCGGCCACGACGGCCTCGACGGCCTTGTCGATGCCGCGCTTCAGGTCCATCGGGTTCATGCCGGAGGCGACGGCCTTGGCGCCTTCCTTGACGATTGCCTGGGCAAGAACGGTCGCGGTGGTCGTGCCGTCGCCGGCCAGGTCGTTCGTTTTCGACGCGACCTCGCGCACCATCTGCGCGCCCATGTTCTCGAACTTGTCCTCGAGCTCGATCTCCTTGGCGACGGTGACGCCGTCCTTGGTGATGCGCGGCGCGCCATAGGACCTGGCGATGACCACGTTGCGGCCCTTGGGACCCAGCGTCACCTTCACCGCGTTTGCGAGGATGTCGACGCCTCGCAGCATCCGCTCGCGCGCGTCGGCATGGAATTTGACTTCCTTGGCAGCCATGGGTTCACTCCTTCTCTAGGCAGCTTTCATTGACTGTTGGTCTTGCGAAGCCGTCAGGCGGCCTTCTTGAGCGAAGCGGCAGCTTCGATGATGCCCATCACGTCGCTCTCCTTCATGATGAGCAGGTCCTCGCCGTCGAGCCTGATCTCGGTGCCGGACCACTTCCCGAACAGGATCCGGTCGCCGACCTTGACGTCGAGCGGCTGGACCTGCCCCTTATCGTCGCGCCCGCCGGGACCCGCGGCGATGACCTCGCCTTCCATCGGCTTTTCCTTGGCGGTGTCGGGGATGATGATGCCGCCGGCCGTCTTCTCTTCGGCCTCGATTCGGCGGACCAGGATGCGGTCGTGCAGGGGACGGAACGTCATGTCTTTCTCCTCATGGGACAAACAGATTGAGAGGTTCCACCACTCCCGACACATGTGTCCGGAGCGGGGTGCGCGACCCTTCAGCGGCATCGCGCGCGGGTGATCTATTTTGAGGTTCTTCCACTTTCAAGAGGTCGCCGCGAAAATTTTGGCACTCTCGCGCGAGAGTGCCAAAGCACCCCTTGAAGGGAAGCAGGAATGGCCGGTTCGCTCGCGTTCGGCGCCGGCTTTCTCCGGAAAACGCTGCGCCTTCAGCGCTCCTCGACCGGCTCGTCCAGAAGCTCGATCAGGGTCGCCACACGTGGACCAGGCAACCGTCGTCCTTCGTTGACGAGAGCCTCGTCGTTGGCGAGCCAGGCTGCCGCTTCGCGCAATTCCTCGACACTCGCCTCCGTGGCGGCGATTTCGGCAAGAGTCGGCCGGTCGACCGGGCCGACGATCGAGATGATTTCTTCCTGGGTCAGGGCCATGGCGATATCCTCTGAAACCGGGGTTGCAGACCGCGTGGCGATCATCTCCCCAACTTCGCAGGACGCGAGCCGTTCCGTATTCGTCGCATACCCGCAAAATGCCTGGAACCGGCGGCGGAAGCGCCTATGCCGCCGAATTCTTCCTGGTAAGGCTCTCTTCCCAGGCGAGCGATGTCTCGATGATGTCGTCGAGCGCGTCGAATTTCGGTGTCCACGCGAGTTCCTTGCGCGCGCGCCCGGCGTTGGCGATGACGGAGGCGAGATCGCCCGGCCGACGCGGGGCGAAGTTGACGCGGAAATCGCTGCCCGTGAGCTTCTTGGCGCTGGCGATCACCTCTTGCACGGAATAGCCGTGGCCGTAGCCGCAGTTGGCGACCAGGTTCCCGCCGCCCGAGCGCAGCCTGCGAAGGGCGAGCTTGTGCGCCAGCGTCAGATCCGAGACATGGATGAAGTCGCGAATGCCCGTCCCGTCCGGCGTGTCGTAGTCGCTGCCGTAGACGTCGACATGGCCGCGCTTTCCCGCCGCCGCCTCGCAGACCACCTTGATGAGATGGGTGGCGCCCGCGGTCGACTGGCCGGTGCGTCCCTTCGGATCGGCGCCCGCGACGTTGAAGTAGCGCAGGACGGCGTAATTCAGCGGATGCGCGATGGCGACGTCCCGCAGCATCAGTTCGACCATCAGCTTCGACATGCCGTAGGGCGTCTGCGGCGCGATCAGCGCCTCCTCGTCCAGCGGCTCGGCGCCGCCGGCCGCG
>CATMOC010000130.1 GCA_950071955.1 uncultured Mesorhizobium sp.
GCCGGCCGGCAGGAAGACGTCGACGCGCGAGCCGAAGCGGATCAGGCCGATGCGGTCGCCGACAGAGACGTTCGTCGCCTCCTCGACGAAGCAGAGGATGCGCCGCGCCACCAGCCCGGCGATCTGCACCGTCGCAACCTGACCATTGGGGCTGTCGATGACGATGCCGTTGCGCTCGTTCTCCTGGCTCGCCTTGTCCAGTTCGGCGTTCAGGAACTTTCCGGCACGATGCTCGATGCGGGTGATGCGGCCGCGCACGGGCGAGCGGTTCACGTGGCAGGAAAACACGTTCATGAAGACGGAGATGCGCAGCATCTCGGCCTCGCCGAGGCCCAGTTCACGCGGCGGCACGGCCGGGCCGACGGCCGAGACGATGCCGTCCGCCGGGCTGATAACGAGCCGGTCGTCGACCGGCGTCACGCGCTCGGGATCGCGGAAGAAATAGGCGCACCAAGCGGTGAGGATCATACCGATCCAGAACAGGCTGGTGGAAAACACTCCGAGGATGATCGACGCGCCCGCAAAGGCGGCGACGAAAGGCCAGCCCTCCCGGTGGACGGGGACCAGCGCGTTGCGGATGGACTCCTGGATGCTCATCGGCGGGCGGGTTTTCCGTTTGTCGAAGGGCGGATGATTAGCGGAAAGGCGTGTCAGCCGCAACGCGCCGGGTCGCGGGGTGTTCCGGAGGGACGGGAAACTGGGATGGGGAGGGCAAGCGGGAGCGTCCCCGCGCCGCGAAGCGGCCGGGGCATGCAGGGGGAGGTCGCGCGCAGCGTTCTCCGTCGGCCGCGAAAGTCGGGCGGGCCGGGCGGCGCGGTGGCGGTTCGGATACAGTTCCGGTCTTCGAAGTGTAGCGGTTACGAGGTGTCTGGCGCGGCCGGCGCCGTCACTTTGCGCGTTTTCGTCCCGGCAGAGCCGAGTGACCGCATCGACGGACGGTCTTCGCGGATCGAGTGACGCGCACGGCGCCTGACCCGCGCCAGCATCGTGCGCAGGATCAGCGCAAGGGCACGGAAATCCGCAGCCAGACGCGTGGCCCGGTCGCTGGATTGCGAGATCGCAAGTGCGGCTGGCGCGCCGGACGGCAACCCGACGACGAAGCACCGCGCGACGGCCTCCGCCTGCACCAGGAAGGCGAGCCCGGGCAACTGGAGGCAAAGCGGCAGCGTGGCGGCGCGATCGGCCAGGCCGGCGAATGAGACGATCAACGCAAAGATCTGCTCCAGCACCTCCCCTTCCGCTTCCCTGCGCCAGTCCATTCCCTTTTGCCTCTCGTGTTGTCGGCAGAGGGATTATCGCCGCCGGGAAGAGGGCGTGGACAGATTTCGCGCAGAAAACCACAGGGGATAGCGATTTCCTTACGAACAGGCGCGCGCCCCGCTGCTTTTCGCCGCCTTCGTCCCCTCTTCATACACAAGAATCGGACAAGCCGGGCTCTCGCACGACGAGGGAACTCTTCCGCGGCGGGATAGCTTATGCAATTGGCAAGGAATGCGGCATCGCATAAGAGTCTCGCCGTCAATCAGTTGGGCATCCATGGGTACAAAGACTGGTATTTCGAAATCGCCGACTGGCATAGCCGGTTTCGACGAGCTTACCCTTGGAGGTCTACCGACCGGACGGCCATCGCTTGTCTGCGGGACCGCCGGCTGCGGCAAGACGATGTTTGCGACGACGTTCCTGATCCATGGCGCACGCGACCTGGACGAGCCCGGCGTGTTCGTGACCTTCGAGGAGCGTCCGGTAGACATTGCGGCAAACGTCGCCTCGCTCGGCTTCGACGTCGGCGAACTCGTGGAACAGGACAAGTTCGCCTTCGAACACATCGCCGTCGATCCGTCCGAGCTCGCCGAGATCGGCGATTACGACCTCGAAGGCCTTTTCCTGCGGCTTGAGCTGGCAATCGATTCGATAGGCGCCAAGCGCATCGTGCTCGACACGATCGAGAGCCTGTTCTCCGCCTTTTCCAACCCGGCCATCCTGAGGGCCGAGATCCGGCGGTTGTTCGACTGGCTGAAGGACCGCGGCATGACGACCGTCATCACCGCCGAGCGCGGCGACGGCTCTCTGACGCGGCAAGGTCTGGAAGAATACGTCTCCGATTGCGTGCTGCTGCTCGATCACCGCGTGCAGAACCAGATCTCGACCCGGCGGCTGCGGATCGTGAAGTACCGCGGCACCGCCCACGGCACCAACGAGTATCCGTTCCTGATCGACGAGGACGGCTTTTCCGTGCTGCCGGTCTCGTCGCTCGGCCTCAATCACAAGGTCTTCCAGGAGCGAATCTCGAGCGGCGTTCCCGATCTCGACGCCATGCTCTCGGGCAACGGCTTCCATCGCGGATCCTCGATCCTGGTTTCCGGCGTGGCGGGCTCCGGCAAGTCATCGCTGGCGGCCAGCTTCGTCAATGCCACGTGCACGGCGGGCGAGCGGGCGGTCTATTTCTCATTCGAGGAATCGGCCGACCAGGCCGTACGCAACATGGCGTCGATCGGCATCGACATGCGGGCGTGGCTGGACAGCGGCAACCTTCGCTACATCGCCGCCCGGCCAACCTTCTACAGCCTCGAGATGCATCTGGCAGTCATGCTCCGCGAGATCGTCCGGTTCGACCCTTCTCTCGTGGTTCTCGACCCGATCTCGGCGTTCATGGAGAGCGGCGACCGGCGGGAGGTGCAGGCGATGCTGCTGCGCATGGTAGACTATCTCAAATCGCGCGGGACGACGGCGGTGTTCACCCACCTGATGCACAGCCAGGACGGCAACGTGGCTACCGACGCCGGATTGTCGTCGCTGATGGACGCATGGATCCTGCTGCTCAATCGCGAGGTGAGCGGTGAGTTCAACCGCGAGCTCTACCTGCTCAAGGCGCGGGGCGTCTCGCATTCGAACCAGGTGCGAGAGTTCGTGATGAGCAGCGACGGCATCAAGCTCATGAGGCCGCATCTCGGCGAGAACGGCGCCCTGACTGGATCGGCCCGAAAGTACGCCGAAGCGGAGGCCCGCCGGCAGGAGGGGCAGCGGCTCGCCCGACTGGCCGCGGCGCAGGACCAGATCGATCAGCGCCGGCGTCGTACCCAGAGCGAGATCGCTGCCCTGCAGGCGGACCTCGAGGCGGAGGAGACGTCGCTCAGGCGGCTCATCGCCGAAGAGGAAGCCTTCCAGAGGCAAACTTCGGAAGACCGCAACGAAATGGAGAGAAGCCGCAAGGCGACGGATCGATGACTGACCAAGGTTCGCAAACCGAGAAGCCGCGCAGGCTCGTCCTCTATACGGCTGGCCAGACGCCGAAATCGCTGGCCGCGATCGCAAATCTGGAGCGCATCTGCTCCGAGCACATGCCGGGCAAGTACGAGATCGAGGTGGTCGACCTCAGGCAGAATCCCAAGCTGGCGCGCGAGCATTCGATCGTGGCTATCCCGACGCTGGTGCGCGAATTGCCAATACCGATCCGCAAGATCATCGGCGATCTGTCCGATGAGCAGAAGGTGCTCGTCAGCCTGAAAATCGAAGGCGAATGATGGCCCTTGACGCGCAAACCGACCTTGCCGAGCTGAGACGGCGGCTCGCGGAAGCGGAGGACACGCTGCGGGCGATCCGCGAGGGCGAGGTCGACGCGCTCGTCGTTCGCGGGGAGGCGGCCGACGAAGTCTTCACCCTGGAAGGCGACACGGCCTCCTACCGCAGCTTCATGGAAGCGATGGAGCCGGGAGCCGCTGCGCTCGACGGAAGCGGCCGCGTGCTCTACCTCAATTCGACCTTGCGGGAACTCCTGAATTCACCCGGCGACGAGCCGGCCGGCAAGCCTTTCGTCGATCTGCTCGAACCGGCCGCACGTGCGGTCATCGAAACGCTGCTGGGCGACGCCGGCAACGGGCGCCGCAGCGGCAATCTGCAACTGCCGGGAGACGACGCAGACCTGTATTTCCTGGTATCGGTCGCGCCGCTCAAGATCGGAACGATCAGCGGCTATGCCGTAACCTTCGCGGAAGTGACGCAACGCGTCCGCGCCGAGGCAGCCGAGCAGAGCGAGCGCGCCGCGCGCGCCGTCATCGCCTCGGCCAATGAAGCCGTCATCGTATGCGACCGCGACGGCACGATCACCCATGCAAACGCCGCGGCAGCCGCACTTTCCGACAGCGAACTGGTCGGACGACCCTTCGCGGAGGCGGTGCCGCTGACCTTCCCCGATACGACCGGACTGGTTCAGGCCGACGATTTCGTCGCCATGGCGATCGCCGGCACACCGGTGCAGGGCATCGAGGCCGTCGCGACAAAGGCATCTCCCGTGAAGGACTGTCTCGTCAGCGCCGCGCCCCTGCGGGTGGTCGGCGAGCAGGTGAGCGGCTGCGTCGTGACGCTGGTCGATCTCACGCAGCGCAAGGCGGCCGAGAAGCACCAGTTGCTTCTGATGCGCGAACTCGACCATCGCGTGAAGAACACGCTGGCACTGGTCCAGTCGATCAGCAGCCGCACGCTGATGAACGAGGATACGCTGGAAGGCTTCCACAAGGCCTTCAACGGCCGGCTTCGGGCACTCGCTGCGACCCACAGCCTGCTGTCCGAGAACTCGTGGACGGACATGACCGCGCATGACGTCGTCGTGGCCGAACTCGCGCCCTTCGTGCCGGCGGACAGTTCGCGGCTGGCGCTGCGCGATCTGGAAGAACAGATCACCCCCCGCGCCGCGATCGCGCTCGGCCTCATCATCCACGAACTGGCCACCAACGCTGTCAAATACGGCTCGCTGGCGGTACAGGCCGGCACCGTCGAGGTCAGCCGCGTCTCCATGCCGACTCCCGATCGCCACGCCCTGCAACTGGAATGGCGCGAACGCGGGGGACCGACCGTGCAGCCGCCGCAGCGCAAGGGCTTCGGCCACACGCTGATCACCCGCAGCATGCAGCACTCCCAGCATGGCGGAGCGGAGCTGTTGTTCGAGCCGGACGGCCTCGTATGCCGCATCTCCATACCCGGCGACGACGTCGCCAAGATGCACGGCTAGGACGAAGACGAGCCGCGCGCGATCGCCGCGGCGTCCGCGGGTGCGTCGTCGCCGCGCCGGCCTGCGCCTCACCCCTCCCCCACCTCCGCCGTGCGGCGGCGTACGATGACGCCCATCTCGTCGGTCTCGCGCGCGATGCGGAGGCGTTCCTCGGCTTCGGTGGCTTCGCGCTGGCGGTCCCACATCTGTGCGTAGAGGCCGCCGCTGTCGAGTAGGGCACGGTGGGTGCCTCGTTCGGCGATGCGGCCGTCCTTCAAGACGATGATCTCGTCGGCCGAGATGACGGTCGATAGGCGGTGGGCGATGACCAGCGTCGTGCGACCGCGGCTCACCATGTCGAGGGCCGCCTGGATTTCCTGTTCGGTGTGGGTGTCGAGCGCCGACGTTGCCTCGTCGAGGATGAGGATCGGCGGGGCCTTCAGGATGGTGCGCGCGATGGCCACGCGCTGCTTCTCGCCGCCCGACAGTTTCAGCCCGCGCTCGCCGACCATGGTGCGGTAGCCGTCGGGCAGGCTCTCGATGAAGGGGCCGATCTGGGCGAGTTCGGCCGCCTTGCGGATCTCCTCCTCGCTGGCGTCGACGCGGCCGTAGCGGACGTTGTAGGCGATGGTGTCGTTGAACAGCACCGTGTCCTGCGGAACCATGCCGATGGCCGCGCGCAGGCTCTTCTGGGTCACGTCGCGCACGTCCTGGCCGTCGATCGTGATCGAGCCCGACTGGATGTCGTAGAAGCGGAAGAGCAGGCGCGAGATGGTGGATTTGCCCGCCCCCGAGGGGCCGACGATCGCCACCGTCTTTCCCGGCGGCACCTCGAATGAGATGCCCTTGAGGATCGCCCGCTCGGGATCGTAGGCAAAATGCACGTCGTCGAAACGGATGGCGCCCTGCGAGACGACGAGCGTCCTGGCGCCGGGCCGGTCCTCGACCTCCTGCTTCACGTCGAGCAGCTCGAACATGTTCTCGATGTCGGTCAGGCCCTGGCGGATCTCGCGGTAGATGAAGCCGATGAAATTGAGCGGCACGGCAAGCTGCATGAGCATGGCGTTGACGAAGACGAAGTCGCCGATGGTCTGCGTGCCGCGCGTGACCTCCCAGGCCGACAGGCACATGACGATGGCCATGCCGGTGCCGAAGATGACGCCCTGGCCGAAGTTCAGCCAGCCGAGCGAGGTCCAGATCTGTGTGGCGGCGGACTCGTAGCGCTCCATCGAGCGGTCAAAGCGGCGCGCCTCCATGTCCTCGTTGTTGAAGTATTTGACCGTCTCGAAATTCAGGAGAGAATCCACCGCCTTGGTGTTGGCGTCCGTGTCGCTGTCGTTCATCTCGCGGCGGATGGTGATGCGCCAGTCGCTCGCGCGCACGGTGAACCAGGTGTAGAGCGCGACGGTGACGGCGATGACGACGACATAGACCAGTCCGTAGGCGAAGCCGAAGATGATGGCGACCAGCACGAACTCGAACACGGTGGGCAGCGTGTTCAGGATGGTGAAGCGCACGATCGCCTCGATGCCCTTGACGCCGCGCTCGATGACGCGCGACAGACCGCCGGTGCGGCGCTCGAGGTGGAAGCGCAGCGACAGGCCGTGCAGGTGCACGAAGGTCTTGTAGGCGAGCTGGCGAACCGCGTGCTGGCCGACGCGGGCAAACAGCGCGTCGCGCAATTGGTTGAAGCCGACCTGCACGATGCGCACGACATTGTAGGCCACCACCAGCATGACGGGTGCCAGCAGGAAGGCCGGTAGCAGGTCGGGGAGCGGCGCGCCGTCGCCCGACAGCGCATCGGTCGCCCATTTAAAGAAATAGGGAACGACGACCAGGACGAGCTTGGCGACGACCAGGAAGACGGTGGCCCAGACCACGCGCATCTTGAGATCGGCGCGATCGGCGGGCCACATGTATGGCCAGAGATTGGCCAGCGTCGAGGTGATCGAGCCGGTATCGGCGGAGACGGTCTTTTCGGCCAAGTCTGGCTCCCTGGGTCGTTTTCCTCGGGCAGTTTCTTCTTATTGCCGCCGCTAGCGCGCGCAGCAGGAGGACAGGAGCGACCCCACCTCCCGTGAGAGCCGCGCCAGCGCCGGACGGTCGACCGTGTAGCGCGAGCGGCGGTTCTCCGGCTCGTAAAGCACCAGGCCGGCTTCCACCAGCACCTTCAGGTGCTGCGAGACGGTCGACTGCGCGAGGTCTATCTGCTCGACGATCTCGCGGCAGCAGCAGGCATCCCGCGCGGAGAGATGGCGCAGGATCTTCAGTCGGGCGGGGTGGGCGAGCGCGGCGAGTTCCCGGGCAAGGATTTCGCCTTGGGCTTCAGTCCCCGCCGAGTCGGTCTGGGTGTCGAAAGTCATCGTTCATCGTCGATAGACGATGAATTCGCCGGATGCAAGCGCGGATGCGACCTTGCCGTGCCGGGACAATCGACAAGGGGATAGCGGGAGGCCGCGGATAAGCAGCGGGTGCTCACTCGACGGTGGTGGTCGTCATCTGCTCGCCCATCGCGTTGAGATCGGCGGCTTCGCCTTCCGTGGACTTGTCCGGAACGCGGAAGACCTGGCCCGGCCAGATGCGGTCGGGGTCGGCAATCTGGTCCTGGTTGGCGACGTAGATGGTCGAGTACCGCACGCCCCGCCCGTAGACGCGGCGCGAAATGCGCCAAAGCGTATCGCCGCGGCGGATGATGACGGCGCCCTGCACCGACTGGAGCTTTGGCGCGGTGATCTCGGCCGGCTCGGCCGGTTCGCCCGAACCGGGGGAAACGGCGGGGTCGGCGGCAGCAACCTTCTCCTGCGCCGGAGCGTCCGCGGGCGTCGTGGCGGTTGGCGCGACCGGCGTTTTCGCAGGGCCAGGATCGGCGGCGGCAACGTCCTGGGCCGCGGAGGGCCCGGGAGCGGTGGCAGGCTGGCCTGCCGGCTTTTCGGCAACCACCGGCGCATCGGCGCCGGGAGCCGGCGGAGCGGATGCGGCCTGCTCGGCGGGGGGAGACTTTTCCGTGCCGGTTGTCGGCCTCTTCGACGGTTCGTTCGCCACGATTTCTGCTGCCGGGGCGGGCGCGGCCTTCGGCTCGGGCATCGGCGCGGGCGCAACAACGGCAGGACCTTCCGATACGGGCGGCGCGACGGCGGCGATGCTCTCGCCTTCCTCGCGCTGGAAGGGCACGGCGGCGCGCGCGACGACCTTGCGGCCGCCATCGTCGAGCAGGTCGGCGCGGATGATGTAGTCGCCGACCGGCAGGTCGCGCTCCGTCTCGATCAGGAAGCGGCCTCCCTCGGAGGCGACCGTCTCGCCCAGCAGGTATTCGTTGGCGTAGACGCGCACCACCATCTTCGGCGACGCCTGGCCGGCGACGAACACCTTGCGGCCCTCGATCTCGACGGCCTCGACGCGGACGGTCGGCCGGTCAGGGGACGGCGCCGGAGGGGTCGTCTCGGGAGCGGGCCGGACCGCCTGCTCGATGACCGGTTCGGTGGGCGTCGCGAGCGCCACCTGCTCTTCCCGGTTTCCAGTATCATCGGCCGGCGCGGCCTGCTCCTGCTCGCTGCCGGCGGGTGCGGCGAGCGCCGCCTGTTCTTCCTTCGGGACGGAGGGCGATTCGGCAACGGAAGGAGCCGTGCCGGCGGGCCTCTGGACGGGGGCATCGCCGTCGGCCGCCGGACGGCTTTCC
>CATMOC010000131.1 GCA_950071955.1 uncultured Mesorhizobium sp.
GCCACTTGTGACTGGCGGGACGGAGCGGTGTCGATTCTCTACAATCTCGGTCCCGGCCTCTTCGCGCCCCCTTTCGCGATCGGCATCGGCGGTGCGTCACGTCCGATCGATCTCGCGAGCGGTGACATCAACCGAGATGGCGCGATCGATCTCGTCATGCTTGACGGCTTCAGCCAAGAAATTCGCCCCCTGTGCCCGATTCGGCCAAAGATTACCGGAAACGGGTTTCAATTTGCAAGGAAACGGCCGGGAACCATCGATATTGTGTTGCCGACAACGCGCGGGGAGGCATCGGAGCAACGACATGAATACCGCCGCAACGGACCGGCTGAAGGAGTTGGAGCGCAGGGCCCTTTGGCTGGCGACCTGGACGATCCACCACGCTAACCACATCCGAGCGAGCGACGAGGTGAAGGTCGGCGGCCACCAGGCGTCCTCTGCCTCCCTGGCTGCCGTCATGGCGGCGCTCTACTTCCACGTCCTCAGACCGGAGGACCGCGTGGCGGTCAAGCCGCACGCCTCGCCGATGTTTCATGCCATTCAGTATCTCGCCGGCAACCAGAGCCTCGAAAACCTGAGGAACTTCCGTGGTTTCAAGGGTGCGCAGAGCTATCCCTCGCGCACCAAAGACACCGACGATGTGGATTTCTCCACCGGTTCCGTCGGTCTCGGCGTGGCGCAGACGCTGTTTTCCTCGCTGGTGCAGGACTACGTCAAGGCGCATGGCTGGATGCCGGACCGGCCGGACGGGCGCATGGTCGCGCTGATCGGCGACGCCGAGATGGACGAGGGAAACATCTACGAGGCGTTGATCGAAGGGTGGAAGCACGGTCTCAGGAACTGCTGGTGGATCGTCGACTACAATCGCCAGTCCCTCGACGCCGTCGTTCGCGAGGGGCTGTGGGAGAAATTCGAGCAAATATTTTTGGATTTCGGCTGGGACGTCGTCATCGTCAAGCATGGTCGCCTGCAGGAGGCGGCCTTCGCCGAACCCGGCGGCGACCGGCTCAAGCAGTGGATCGACACCTGCCCGAACCAGCTCTATTCGGCGCTCACCTTCCAGGGCGGCGCCGCATGGCGCAAGCGCCTGACCGACGAGATCGGCGATCAGGGTGACGTCACGAGACTGATCGACGGCCGCAGCGACGAGGAACTCGCCGAGCTGATGGGCAACCTCGGCGGCCACGACATCGATGCGCTGCTCGAAGCCTTCGAAGGGGCGAAGAGCCATGATCGCCCCACCCTGTTCATCTGCTATACGATCAAGGGCCACGGCCTGCCGCTCGCCGGCCACAAGGACAATCACGCCGGTCTCCTGACGCCCGCCCAGATGACGACGTTCCGCGACGCGATGGGCGTGCGCGAGGGCCATGAATGGGAACCGTGGGAAGGGGCGAGGCTCCCGGTCAAAGAGTTGCGCGAAGCCATTGCGCAAGCCCCCTTCTTTGCCGCCGGCACCCGTCGTCTGTCCGCGCCTGTTGTCGGCGTTCCAGACAGGCTGGAGTTTCCCGCATCGAAGGGAAAGTCTCTCTCCACCCAGATGGGGTTCGGCCAGATCCTGAACGAGATCGCGCGGACGGAGACGGAACTCTCCCGCCGCATCGTCACGACTGCCCCGGACGTCACCGTCTCGACCAATCTCGGCCCCTGGGTCAATCGCAAGGGCCTTTTTGCACGGGAAGAACTGGCCGACACCTTCAGGGCCGAGCGTATCCCGTCCACCTATCAATGGGAGTATTCGCCCAAGGGACAGCACATCGAACTGGGGATCGCCGAATCGAACCTGTTCCTCAACCTGTCGGCGCTGGGCCTGTCCCACTGCATCAATGGGGAGCGACTGTTGCCGATCGGCACGGTCTATGACCCCTTCATCTACCGCGGCGCCGACCAACTCAACTACGCGTGCTACCAGGATGCCCGGTTCATGCTCGTCGCCACGCCTTCGGGCGTGACGCTTGCCCCGGAGGGTGGCGCGCACCAGTCGATCGGCACACCCCTGGTCGGAATCGCGCAGGACGGGCTGGCGGCGTTTGAACCGGCCTTCGTCGACGAACTCGCGACAATCATGCGTTTCGGCTTCGACTATATGCAGCGCAGTGGCGAAGGCGCGCCGGACGAGCGCAACTGGATGCGCGACGAGATCGGCGGCTCGCTCTATCTGCGGCTGTCGACACGGCCGCTGGAGCAGCCGAACCGCGAGATCGATGCCGATCTGGAACGCTCGATCATCGACGGGGCGTACTGGATGCGCGAACCCGGGCCGAACGCGCAGATCGTCGTCGCCTACACCGGCGCGGTCGCGCCGGAAGCCATCCAGGCCGTCGGCATGGTGGGAGAGTTCCGTCGCGACATCGGCCTGCTGGCGATCACGTCGGCGGACCGGCTCAACGCCGGCTGGAACGCGGCTCAACGCGCCCGCGAACGTGGGCTCGTGCATGCGCGAAGCCACATCGAGCGCCTGCTCGCGCCGCTTCCCTCGCATTGTGCGTTGATCACCGTTACCGACGCCCACCCGCTGGCGCTCGGCTGGCTCGGCTCGGTTCACGGCCATCGCACGCGATCGTTGGGGGTGGAGCATTTCGGCCAGACCGGAACGATCTCCGACCTCTATGCCCATCATGGCATCGATGCCGACGCCATCGCCCGGGCGGCGCAGGCGATGTCGCCGGGAAAACCCATCAGACAGTTGCGGATGGCCTGAAGCGCGAGCGTCGCCCCGGCCCGAGAACTTGTAGGAAGACGCAGCCCGGCAACCGGATGCCCCGCGTCATCGGGCCGTCCGGAGACGGGAAGTACCTTCCATCGTCGTTCCAGACCGGCGACGTTCTCTCCCGCGCCGCCGGGAAGGATGCGTGGGCTTTTACTGCAGTCGCGGCGCTTGGCCGGTTGCTGGCAGGATCGTTCCCTCGCAGGAGCCGAAGCCGATCGCCCGCGCCCCGGGCACATTGCATCGTCCCGACATGACGACGCGGTCGCCGTCCGCCAGGTAACCGCGCTGCTCGGAGCCGACTGCGATCGGCTCATGCCCGTCATGCGTCCTTTCGAGGAGGCAGCCCCAGCTGTCCTTTTCGATGCCGGAGATCGTGCCGCTGCCCATCATGTCGCCCGGTCGCAGGTTGCATCCATTGCTCGCGTGGTGAGTGACCATCTGCTTTGGCGACCAGTGCATGTCGACGAGGCGTGACGTGCTGATCCGCTGCGGAATACTCCCTGCAGCGCGCATAGTCGCGGTTTCGATGGCGCAGTCGATGTCAATCGACCAGGTCGTGTCGTCCTCCAGCCTCAGGTGGGGTGGAGGCTGCGGGATGTTCTCACCTCGGGGTTTCTGGCGCACACGGAAGGGACGCAGGGCATCGACCGTGACGATCCAGGGTGAGATCGAGGTGGCGAAGCTTTTGGAAAGGAACGGTCCGAGCGGCAGGCTCTCCCAGCGCTGGATGTCGCGCGCCGACCAGTCGTTCTGCAGGCAGGCGCCGAAGATCGCATCCTCGGCCCGGTCGATTGGGATGGTCTCGCCCAGCGTGTTACCGCCCCGAACGACGATGCCCAGTTCGACCTCGTAATCGAGCATGGCGCACGGCGCGTATGGCGGCGGCGCGTCGCCAAGGGGCGGCAACTCTCCCATGGGCCGGCGTATGTCCGTTCCCGAGACGACGACGGAGGAGGCCCGCCCGTGATAGCCGATGGGAAGGTAGTGGAAGTTCGGGCGCAAGGTCTCCGGCCCCTTGAAGATGCGGCTCGCGTTCATCGCGTGGTGCATCGAACAGAAAAAGTCCGTGTAGTCGCCGATCGCCATCGGCAGGAGGAGCTGCGCCTCAGATATGGGAACCAGTGCGGATTCTGGCGCGCGGTTCTCTGCGGGGCTCGATTCGTGCAGCGCGTCGAAGAGCGCATGGCGCAACATGGTCGCATGGGCAGGCGAAAGCGCTATCAGGGCGTTGAGATCGCCGTCGGAACATGCCGCGGCCGCTTCACCGGCCAGGCCCGCGAATCCGCAGGCCTGCGCCGCCGCCGCGACGTCGAGCGCCCGGTCGCCTATCGCGACCACGACCCGCGCTCCCCTGCCAAGTCTGGGATGCTCGATGCGGCCGAACGGGAGGTTCTGTATCGGAAACGGGGTTGTCTGCGCATTTGCCGCGGTGACCCAGCATCGCGCCGCGGCATCATGCGTCCTGTCCAGTTCGTTCGTCATTCTCGTCTCCCTCGGATGCTCCCGCAGGCGAGCTTGCGCCCGCCGGACCGCCGGTCGCATCACTGCGTGGAATGGATGATCCGATGATCATGATGACCCTCTGATCGGCTGATTGAGATACTGATAGCGATGGCATGATCATCTGGTTGATCGGCGTGTAGATGATCTGGTCGGAAAGCGTGATCTGGCTGACCAACTCCCGCCCGGACCCGCCAAGACCGCCGAACCGGTCGCGATAGCCTGCGCCGAGGTCAACCGCGGCTCTCGCCGAAGCCCAGCGCGCGGAACCGCTCATCGAAACGTTCCGGCTCCGGCACGTCGATGCCGAACTCGGCCGCGAGACTTGCACGCAACTGCCCGCCGGAGTCGAAATGCTTCTGCCGGCTCAGTTTGCCGGCCTCGTGGATCGTGAGGCGATCGTTTCGCAGGCTGAGCCGGCGGCCGGGTAGCGCCCGCGCGGCGAGGAGCGCCGTGACGAAGTGCGAGGCAGGATTGGCGGAGAGGAAGTAGTTCGTGGCGGCATAGTCGACCTCGAGATGTTCGACCATGTCGAACCGGAAGATGGACCGCCATTCGCCGTCGATCTCGGCCTGGAGGCGCCAATGATCTCCCTCTTCGACGATTCGATAGGCCTCGTGCGGGGTTTCCTGCGCCGCACCGGTCCCGAGCCGCAAGGGTGCGGTCTGGGTCAGCCCGCCGAAGCCGACATCCGCCAGCCAGGTCGCGCCTTCGAGTTCGACGCGCAGGAGCATGTGGCTGCGCGGGTTGACGGCGCCCTCGGGATAATTCCACAGCACCCGTGCCGCGAGCCCCGATACCTGGAAGCCGATACCTGAAAGCACTTTCCAGAAGAGCATGTTCTGCTCGAAGCAGTAGCCGCCGCGGCGCGACCGCACCAGCTTGTCCTCCAGCGACGGGAGGTCGAGCCGGACGGGGCGGCGGAGGAACGGATCGACGTTCTCGAAGGCGATCGCCTGCGGATGCAGGCGCTGAAGCTCACGCAGCACGGGCAGGGTCGCCACGCGCGGGCCGCGATAGCCGATCCGCTCGCAGTAGGCGTCGAGATCGATTTCTGAAGCCGTACCGGCCATTGCGCCTCCCCCGTCCCGACAATGCCTCTAGTGGGCCATGCGGAGCAAGGCAAGCCGACGCGATGCGGATAAACCTGGGGGGTGCCGGACGGTCACTCGGCTTCGTGGTTGTGCTGCGCGCCGAGAAAATTGCCGACGTTGCGCAACGCTTCGAAGTGATCGCAGAAGACCTTGACGATGACCAGGATGGGAACGGCGAGGAGCGCACCGGCGAAACCCCACAACCAGGACCAGAAGGCGATCGCGATGAAGATCGCCACCGCGTTGATCTCGAGCCGGCGGCCGACCACCAGGGGCGTTACGAACTGGCCTTCAATAGCGGTACACGTAAAGTAGAGCAGCGGCGCGACCATTGACATGGCCAGGGTGTCGAAGGTCACCAGGGAGATGATGCCTACGAGCACGATTCCGATCAGGCTTCCCACATAGGGGAGAAAATTCAGGAGTGCCGCGGCCACGCCCCAGACGAAGGGCGTCGGCAGTCCGACCGCCCAGCAGCAGAGCCCGACGGCCACGCCCAGGCCGCTGTTGATGATCGCGACCGTCAGGAGGTAGCGCGAGATTTCCCGCTCGACGTCGTATACGATCCTCAGCGCCCGCTTCTTGTCGCTCATCAGGTCGAATGACTGCACGATCTTCTCGTAGAAGAAGCTGCCGGAGGCGAGCAGGAACAGGGAAAGCACCAGCGTTACGGCAACCGTCGTGCCGATCGAAAGGAGATTGCCCGCCGCACGCGAGACGATGCCCGGCTGGGCGATCACGACCTTCTGCACGTCCGGCTCGCTGCTGCCCTCGGTGACGTTCTCGATCTCCTCGGACGCCTTCATGAAGCGGGTGAGCGGTCCGCGGATTTCCGACAGCCGCTCGCGCAACTCCCACCCGATCTTCGGTGCGTCGTTGACGAGGTCGATGACCGGACCGCTCAGCAGGAACCCCATGATGCCGAGGCCGCTGAATGAGACCAGGACGAGCAGCGTCGCGGAAAGGGGGGCAGGAATTCCCCGCCACGAAAGTACGCGCACGATGGGCGAGAGTGTCAGCGCCAACATGAATGCGAGCACCACCGGGAGGAAGAAGTCCTTGGCGAAATAGAGCGCATAGACGAACAGGATAAGGAAGATGCCGAGAAGGAGGCGAAAGATGCGCCTTCGCAGGACCAGGTCGACGGACGACGTGTCGTCCTCGTTCTTTTCGATGTCCGCCATGGTCCTCCCGATCCGCCGCTTGCTGGCGCGGAAGATGGAGAATGTGCCAGAGGCGGTTCCGTTCCGCCAGCCGCGCAAATGCCTCGACGCGGCACGCCGGCTCCATCTGTGATATCATTCAGCCATTGTCTCCAGCACGACTGTTGGTGCAATGTGCGCATTCGTTGCGGGAGAATCGAATGTCTTCACCGAGCTTCGGACACATTACGCGCGCTGCCGGGCTGATGGCCTTCGTGGCGCTTTCTTCCTGTGTGGTCGAAAGCGGACCGCCGCCCTACAATCCCGGCCCGGGTCCGGGCCCGCAGTTCTGTCCTCGCATCTACGACCCGGTCTGTGCGGAACGGGGCCGCGACCGCGCGACGTTCGCCAATGCCTGCGAGGCGCGCAAGGAACGCTACCGGGTCATCAATCCAGGACAGTGCCGCCGCTCGGGCGGTCCCGTCACGCCACCGCCTCCGGGACCACCGCCGCCTCCCGGACCACCTCCTGGCCCAGGCCCGGGTCCCGGTCCGATCAATCCTCCCGGCCCACAGCCGGGCGGGCTCTCCTGCACGCAGGTGTACGAGCCGGTCTGTGCGCGCCGCGGATCGCATGTGCGGACGTTCGGAAACGGCTGCGAGGCCGGTGTCGCGAACTACACCATCATCCGTCAGGGGCCGTGTTGAGGCAGCGGCGCCGGAACGCCGCTCAGGCGGCTTCCGACAGCGCCCGGTGCGCGTCTGCGAGGATTTCGTAGGAGCGCAGGCGCGCCGTGTGGTCGAAGGCCTGCCCGGTCACCATCAGTTCGTCCGCTCCGGTCCGGCGGGCGAACTCCTCTACGCCGCGTCTGACCGTCTCCGGCGAGCCGACGACGGCGCAGGATAAGGCCTGGTCCAGCATCATGCGCGCCATCGGGTCGAGGCTCTCGTAGAAGTTCTCCACCGGCGGAGGCAGCTTGCCGGGTCGGCCGGTGCGCAGGTTCACGAAGGCCTGCTGCTGGGACGAGAACAGGAGCCGTGCCTCCGCGTCGGTCTCGGCCGCAAAGACGCTCATGCCCAGCATCACGTAGGGCCTATCCAGATATTGCGACGGCTCGAAGCGCTGACGGTAGATCGCCATCGCGCTCTCCAGTTCCGCCGGCGCGAAATGCGAGGCGAAAGCGTAGGGCAGGCCCAGCGCCGCCGCAAGCTGCGCCCCGTAGAGGCTGGATCCGAGTATCCAGACCGGCACGTCGAGGCCCGCGCCCGGCACCGCCTGGACCCGCTGCCCCTCCTGAAGAGGTTTGAAATAACCGAGGAGCTCGATCACGTCCTGCGGAAAGGCGTTGATGTCGGCGTTCAGGTTGCGGCGCAGCGCCCGGGCCGTCGCCATGTCGGTCCCCGGAGCGCGACCGATGCCGAGATCGATGCGGCCGGGATGGAGTGCCGCCAGCGTGCCGAAAGCTTCCGCGACCATGAGCGGCGCGTGGTTCGGCAGCATGATGCCACCGGCGCCGACGCGGATCGTCGACGTTCCCGCCGCGACATGGGCAATCGTGACCGCCGTCGCCGCGCTGGCGATGCCGGGCATGTTGTGATGTTCGGCGAGCCAATAGCGCCGGTAGCCCCATCGCTCGGCATGCCGGGCGAGATCGAGCGAGTTCCGCAGCGACTGCGCCGCATCGGAACCTTCGGGAACGGGGGAGAGGTCGAGGACTGAGATCGGGATCATGGGTCGGATATGGGGAGTTGCTCCTCGTCGTCCAAGGAGGAAGCGGCAGGAAAGTCCGGCTCGCCCCGACCCATGTGCTTGCGCCTCAGCGAGGCCGGGAAGGCGCTGTCAGAAAGGCATCTTGAAGCCGGGCGGGATCGGCAGGCCGGCGGTCAGTTCCTGCGTTTTCTTCTGCATCGTCGCCTCGAGCTTGGCCTTGGCGTCGTTATGGGCGGCGAGGATCAGGTCCTCGAGGACCTCGACATCGCGCTGGGCGACCCGGAGGTCGGCCTCGGCGCCCCGGACGGCAGCGGCAGCGGCCTGAGCAGTGACGATGTCAGCGACTCGACCGTGGGCAATTTGAACGATGATACGGCCGCATTAGCGCGGGCCTACCCAGAGAAGCTTATCGGCTTTATGGCCCTGCACCCCTACGCGCCCGACGTGATCGACGAACTCGATCGCTGTCGTACCGACTTAGGGCT
>CATMOC010000132.1 GCA_950071955.1 uncultured Mesorhizobium sp.
GAGGACATTGACCGGCGGCTGGAACGGCACGATGAGCCGCCCGCCGCCGGCCGGCCGGCCGGCTCCCCCGCCCGCCGCGTGGTTGCCCGTCAGGAGCACTCCCCTGCCCGCCTCGGAGCGCGACGCGAGCTGGTCGATCCAGGCCACGGCATATTCGTTCTCGGCATCCGCCTGCTCGGCGAGCGCAAAGTACTCGCGCAGGCTTCCAAACGGCTTCGCCTCCTGCTCGACGTCGGCCGCGCCGATCCGCATGAGCTTGACCGAAGCCGACAGGATCAGCCCGGTCAGCCCCATACCGCCGATCGTGGCCGCGAAGAGATCTGAGTTCTCCGCCGGGCCGCAGCGGTAGGTCCGGCCGTCCGACCGGAGCAGGTCGAACGACACGACGTGGCAGCCGAACGTGCCCTTGCGATGATGGTTCTTGCCATGGACGTCGTTGGCGATCGCGCCGCCGAGCGTGACGAACTGCGTGCCTGGCACGACGGCCGGGAACCAGCCGAGCGGCGCCGCGAAGGAAATGATGTCGCCGAGCATGGCGCCGGCCTCGGCGGTGAGTATCCCGGTTTCGGGGTCCAACTCCAGGATGCGGTCGAGGCCGCGCATGTCGATCAGCTGACCCGAGGCGTTGAGGCAGGTGTCGCCGTAGCTGCGGCCGTTGCCGTAGGCAAGCAGCGTCCCTTCGCGCGCGCCGCCGCCCTCCAGCAGCGTCATGCCGTCGGCCGCGCTCAGCACCTCGCCCGCGGCGGGAAAGATGCGTCCGAAACTCTCGAGCTTCGTCATGGCTGGAACGCCGCGATGACGAGCAGGACCGCGCCGATCGCCGACACCATTTGGCTGCGCCAGTCGCGAATGATGAACACGATCGGATCGTCGTTCATCTCGCGCCGCCGTGCCAGCACCCAGATCCGCAGGGTGATGTAGAGCACGATCGGCGCCAGCGGCCAGATCATCCACGGATGCGGATAGAGCTCGCGCACGCTCAGGCTGTCAATGTAGAGCGCCAGCACCAGCGCCGAGGCGAAGGCCGAGGCCACGCCGGCATTGGCGACGATCTCGATGTCCTCGGGGCGGTACCCGCGCCCGGCGATCCGCGTTCCCTTGCCGATCTCGGTCGTGTCGAGTTCGACGAAGCGCTTCACCAGGGCCAGCGACAGGAAGAAGAAGAGCGAGAACGCCAGCAGCCAGAACGAGACCTCGGTTCCGGTGGCCACCGCGCCCGCGATGATGCGCATGGTGTAGAGGCCGGCCAGCGTGAACACGTCGATCAGGAGCATCCGCTTGAGCGATAGCGAATAAGCGGTGGTGGCAATGAGATAGCCGGCAAGCACCAGCCAGAACAGCGGCGGCAGGAAGGTGGCGGTGACGGCGCTGATTGCGAGCAGCGCGGCGACCGATGCCAGCCCGAAGGGGATCGACAGTTGGCCGCTGGCGAACGGACGGTTGCGCTTGGTCGCGTGCCGGCGGTCGAGCGGCAGGTCGAAGAAATCGTTGACGATGTAGATCGCCGACGCCGCCGCGCTGTAGGACACGAAGGCGAGCACGCAGGCGAGCAGCATCCCGGCATTGAAGTATTCGTGCGACAGGATCATCGGCACCGCGATCAGGCTGTTTTTCAGCCATTGGTGCACGCGCAGCATCTTCACGACCGAACGCAGGTTCGGCTTGACCCCGCCGATCAGTTCCGACCCGTGGCTGGCCTGCCAGCGGGCGGCATGCCGGTCCGGCGCCACGACGATAGCGGTGCGTGCGGCATCGAAGACTTCCAGATCGTGGCGGCTGTTGCCGACATAGTCGAAGCCGCCGTCTCCGTACATTTCGATCAGGCGCGTGCGCTTGCGGTGCGAGGTGAGGTTGTGGCCAACGTCGTCGGTCGCGAGCACGATGTCGAAGACGCCGAGATGGGCCGCGATCGCCTCGGCGAACTTCCGCGGCGTGCCGGTCGCCAGGAGGATCTTGCGGCCCGCGGCATGCTCTTCCCTGAGCCGCGCCACGACGTCCGGTCGATAGGGGAGGCTCTCCGCATCGATGTCGACGCGCGCCGCGATTTCCATCTTCAGGCGCGCCGGACCGGCCATCAGCCAGTACGGGACCATGAATAGGTAGAGCGGGTTCTTCTTGAAGAGCAGGAACAGCCCTTCCCACAGAAGATCCGTCGAGATGAGGGTACCGTCGAGATCGACGGCGAGCGGAATGGCGGTTCGTTCCGACCGAGCGTCCATGCTATGCCAACCTGCAGCGTGCCTGCGCCGGACAGAGGCGCGTCGAGCGCCAGCCCTAACGGACGCCCGCTACGGAAGGCTGAATCATTGTGGAAACAGATGGGCGGAGGCCAAGCTTTCAGCAGGCAGGCTTAATGGCTGGTAATGCGGATCGCTAAAATGCCGGTGCTTCCGTGGCTGCCCTGCCATGCAAGTCGGCGCGGCGAAAGGCGGTGGCGCTTTCGTTGCATTCGCGCCGTCGGCCGGGCGATAGTCTCCGGTGGTGCAGGAATGGAATCGGTATGGCGGAATATTCGGCCCTCGCGCTCCTGAAGAATGCGCTGACGGGCAACCGGGACTGGAAGCCGGCTTGGTGCAAGCCCGAGCCGAAGCCCGAATATGACGTCGTCGTGGTCGGCGGTGGCGGCCACGGACTGGCGACGGCCTACTATCTCGCCAGGGAACACGGCATCACCAACATCGCCGTCGTCGAGAAGGGCTGGCTCGGCTCCGGAAACGTCGGCCGAAACACCACCATTGTCCGCTCCAACTACATGCTGCCGGCCAACGTCCGCTTCTACGAGCACTCCATGAAGCTGTGGGAGAACCTCTCCCACGAATTGAACTACAACGTCATGTTCTCGCAGCGCGGCATCCTGAACCTCGCGCACACGCCTTCCCAGGCCGACGACTTCATTCGGCGCGGCAACGCCATGCTGCATGACGGCGCCGACGCCGTGTGGCTGACGCCGGCCGAGATCGCGAAAAAGGTGCGGGGCCTCGACGTTTCGGCGAAGGCCCGCTTCCCCATCGTCGGCGGCCTGTTCCAGCCCCGCGCCGGCACCGCCCGCCACGATGCGGTCGCCTGGGGCTATGCGCGCGGCGCCGACCGGCTGGGCGTCGACATCCTGGAAAACTGCGAGGTCACCGGGTTCCTGCGCGACGGCGACCGCGTCACCGGCGTCGCCACCGTGCGCGGCGAGATCCGCGCGAAGAAGGTCGCCATCGCCGTCGCCGGCTCCACCGGTCGGGTGATGCGGCTCGCCGGCATCGACCGTCTGCCGATCGAGAGCCACGTGCTGCAGGCCTTCGTCTCGGAATCGCTGAAACCCTTCATCGACACGGTCGTCACCTTCGGCGCCGGCCATCTCTACGTCTCGCAGTCAGACAAGGGCGGGCTGGTCTTCGGCGGCGACATCGACGGCTACAATTCCTACGCCCAGCGCGGCAACCTGCCCGTGGTCGAGGAGGTGATGAGCGAGATGGCCTCGCTCTTCCCCGGCCTTGCCCCGGTCCGGCTCCTGCGCTCCTGGGGCGGCATCATGGACATGTCGATGGACGGCTCGCCGATCATCACCACCGGCCCCCTGCCCGGCATGTTCCTCAATTCCGGCTGGTGCTACGGCGGCTTCAAGGCGACGCCGGCTTCCGGCTGGTGCTTCGCCTGGACCATCGCGAAGGACGCGCCGCACCCGCTCAACGCCGCCTTCACGCTCGACCGCTTCCATCGCGGCGCCGTCATCGACGAGAAGGGCCAGGGCGCCACGCCCCGGCTGCACTGAGATGCTGATCCCCTGCCCCTATTGCGGCCCGCGCGACGTATCGGAATTCACCTACCAGGGCGACGCGAACCGCACGCGCCCCGACCCGCTCTCGACGGACCGGGAGGTCTGGGACGGATACGTCTACGACCGCCTCAACACCGCCGGCGACCACCGCGAATACTGGCAGCATTCCGGCGGCTGCCGCTCCCACCTGCTGGTCGTCCGCTCCACGCTGACCCACGCGATCGTCTCCGCCGGCTTTGCCCGCGACGCGGCTACCAAACCGAAGAAGACCCGCCGCAAGGCCGGAGCCAGACCATGAGCGGCTCCCGCGCGGCGACTGGCGGCCGAATCGACCGGACCTCCTCCATCGCCTTCAGCTTCGACGGCAAGACCTTTCACGGCTATGCCGGCGACACGCTCGCCTCCGCGCTCTTGGCGAACGGCGTCTCCACCCTCGGCCGCTCCTTCAAGTACCACCGTCCGCGCGGCCTCTTGGCTGCGGGCATCGACGAGCCGAACGCGCTGGTCACGGTCCTGCGCGGCGACGTGCGCGAGCCCAACGTGCCCGCCACCCAGATCGAGATATTCGACGGGCTGACGGTCGAGAGCCAGAACCGCTTCCCCTCGCTTGACCTCGACGTCGGCGCGATGAACCAGATCGCCGGCAAGCTGCTGTCGGCCGGCTTCTACTACAAGACCTTCATGGGGCCGGTCGCCGGGCCTTTGAAGGGCACGCGCTTCTGGATGTTCTGCGAACGCTTCATCCGCCGCGCCGCCGGCCTCGGCCGCGCCGGCAAGACGGCCGATACGGCCCGCTACGAAAAGATGAACGCCTTCTGCGACGTTCTCGTCGTCGGCGGCGGTCCCGCCGGCCTGATGGCGGCAAAGGCGGCGGCGGCGGGCGGTGGCCGCGTCATCCTCGCGGACCTCGATCCCGAGTTCGGCGGCGCGCTCAAATGGTCGTCCGAGACGATCGACGGCGAACCCTCCCGCACCTTCGTCGACCACACCGTGAGCGCCTTGGAAGACGCGGCGAACGTCCGCCTGCTGCCCCGCACCACAGTGTGGGGCTACTACGACGGCAACACGCTCGCCGCGCTCGAGCGCGTCGGCGACCACAAGCGCGATGCCCCCAAGGGCGAGCCGCGCCACCGGCACTGGGTCATCCGCGCCGGCCGGGTCGTGCTCGCGACCGGCGCCTTCGAGCGGCCGATCGTGTTTCCCGGCAATGACCGGCCCGGCATCATGCTGGCCGACGCCGCCGCGCGTTACGCCGTCGAGTACGGCGCGCTTCCGGGCCGCAAGATCGTCGTCTTCGCCAACAACGACGGCGCCTATGTCTCGGCCGTCGCCCTTCGCCAGGCCGGTGCCGACATCGTGGCGATCATCGATGTCCGCAGGTCCGTCTCGGACCACGCGCGCAAGCTGGCGACCCGCGCGGGCGGCGAACTGTTGCTCGGCCACGCCGTCGTCGACACCCCCGGCGGCAGCCGCTTCGCCGGCGCGAAGGTCCAGCCCTTCGACGCCGCCGCCGGCACGCTCTTCGGCACCGCGCGCACGATCCCCGGCGACTGCCTCGCCGTCTCCGGCGGCTGGTCCCCGGCGATCCATCTCGCCAGCCAGGCCGGGGCGCAGGCGCGCTGGGACGACCGCCTCCAGACCTTCCTGCCGCCCGATCCCGGACAGTCGTGGAGCGGCGCCGGCGCCTTCCTAGGCCGCTTTTCCACCGCCGAAGCCATTGCCGACGGCATCGAGGCGGGCGGCGGTTCGAGCGACCTGCCCGCGGTCGACGACGAAGCGCCCGACCTCGCCCCGGCCCCGGTCTTCGAAATCAGGCCCGCCGGCGGCAAGGGCTCCAAGGCCTTCGTCGATTTCCAGCACGACGTCACCGCCGAGGACGTGCGGCTCGCCCACCGCGAGGGCTTCGTCTCGGTCGAGCACCTGAAGCGCTACACCACGCTCGGCATGGCGACCGACCAGGGACGCACCTCCAACGTTCCCGGCCTCGCCATCATGGCCGGCGCGCGCGGCATGGCGATCCCCGATGTCGGCACCACGCGCTTCCGCCCGCCCTTCTCGCCGGTCTCGATCGGCGCGCTGGCCGCCGAGCGCTTCGGCGACCTGAAGCCGCATCGCCTAACACCGATGCACGACTGGCACGTCGAGGAGGGCGCCACGATGGTCGCTGCCGGCCTCTGGCACCGGCCGATGATCTACGGCCATCCGGGCGAGACGATCGAGCAGGCCTATGTGCGCGAGGCAGAGGCCGTGCGCGGAAGCGTCGGCATCGTGGACGTCTCCACGCTCGGCAAGATCATGGTGCAGGGCCCCGACGCCGCCGCCTTCCTCGACCGGGTCTACACCGGCATGTTCTCCACCTTGCCCGTCGGCAAGGCGCGCTACGGCCTCATGCTGCGCGAGGACGGTTTTGCCTTCGACGACGGCACGACGTGGCGGCTCTCCGAGACCGATTTCCTGATGACGACCACCACGGCCAATGCCGGCAAGGTCATGCAGCACCTCGAATACCTGCTCGACATCGCCTGGCCCGACCTCAAGGTGGTCCTCACCTCCGTCACCGACCAGTGGGCCGGCGCCGCGATCGCCGGGCCGGACGCGCGCAAGGTTCTCGAAGCCTGCGTAACCGGCACAGGCGTCGACGACGCGGCGCTGCCCTTCATGGGCATCGTGCACGGCGAGATCGACGGCGTGCCGGTCATGATCTGCCGACTCTCCTTCTCGGGCGAGCTCGCCTACGAGGTCTATTGCGGCGCCGGCCACGGCCAGCAGGTCTGGGACGCGCTGCTGGAAGCCGGCAAACCCTTCGCCATGGTGCCCTACGGCCTGGAGGCGCTGGGCACGCTGCGCATCGAGAAGGGCCACGTCACCGGCTCCGAGATCGACGGCCGCACCACCGCGCGCGACCTGCATCTCGGCTGGATGCTGTCCAGGAAAAAACCCTTCGTCGGCTCGGCCATGATGGACCGCGAAGGCCTCGTCGCCGACGACCGGCTGCAGCTCGTCGGCCTCGTCGCGCTTGACAACCGCCCCCTCAAGGGCGGCGCCCATCTGGTCGACCACGCCGACCGCGCGCTGCGCGATTCCATCGGCCACGTCACCTCCGTCTGCTTCTCCCCCGCGGTCGGCAAGTACATCGCGCTGGCGCTGGTGAAGGGCGGCAAGGCGCGCCACGGCACCCGCGCCTTCATCTCCGATCCGATCCGCAGGCGCTACGGCGCGGTCGAGATCGTCAGCCACCATTTCTTCGATCCGGACGGGAGCCGCATGCATGGCTGAGCAGGTCTCTCCCCTCGGCCCCGCCTGGATGCCGGGCAGGCACGGCCGCGCCGACGGCGAGGCGGGCGTCGTGCTGACGGAAACGCGTCCCGGCTCCATCGTCCAGGCCGCCGCCTTCCCCGGCAGCGAAAAGGCGATCATCGCCGCGATCAAAAAGGCGGCCGGCCTGTCCCTGCCCGACGGCGCCGGCGGCGGCATCGCCACCGACACGAAAGCAGCCTTCGGCATCGCACCCGGTCGCTTCCTCGTCGTAGACCAGTCGGAAGGCCTGGCCGACCGGCTCCGGGCCGCCATCAAACCGGCCGAAGGCGCCGTCACCGATCTCTCCCACGGCCGCACCGCCATCCGCGTCTCGGGTCCGCATGCGGAATGGGTGCTGGCAAAACTCTTCGCGATCGACCTCGACCCGACCGCCTTCCCCCTCGGCGCCGGCCGCGCCACCCAGCACCACGACATCCAGGCCCACCTCCACCGCACCGCCCCCGCCTGCTTCGACCTCTATGTCTTCCGCTCCCTCGCGCGGTCGTTCTGGACGATGCTGTGTCATGCGGCGGAGGAGGTTGGATACGACGTGAGGTAGCGGCGAGTGTCCCATGCTTGGCAGCCGCTGCAACCCTGCGGTGATTGACGAGAAGGGGGTTGATTCCCGCCCGACCGCTTCCAGGCGGCGGAATTGCGAGAGCGGCCATCTAGGTGGTCGCCCACTTCGACAGTAACGCTCCCCGAACGCGTCGTTTCGGATCGGGGTGATCCGCCCCTGGAAGCCGACATACCGGGAAGCTGCGCAAAGGCATCGCCTTGCGACAGCTCGCCTTGTGTCCGGCACTCGATCGGCATCTCGGCATCCTTCTCGGAATCGGGTGTGCCGCCGACAGGAGTTCCCGACCCAATCAGGCCGGGACCAATTCGGCTTCGGGTTTGGAAAGGCCGATGACGACCACTACAGCGGCGCCGTTCAGCCAGTAGAAGACCGCGTCGAGCCCGGAAAAGCCGAGCACGGAGGGCATGATCAGGAACAGGATGCCGACGGCCAGATCGACCGCGAGGTGCAGTCTGTAGGGCAAAACGCGCACCAGTCCGAGGTGGTGGTCGGTGAAGACGGTCAGCAGGAAGGCCGCGACGCCCACGACCGGCGAAATCGTCAGGGCGAGAGGGCTGGACACGCCCAGCCCGAGAAGGAACGGCAGGGCAATGAGGGCAAGCGCGACCGGGTAGTCGAGCCAGGCATGGATGGTATTGGTAACGAAGCGCATGGAACATGGTTCTTTCGGTGGGGATCAAGCGACGATCTACGTCGTCGCAGCCTTCAACCTAGGGACACGCGTCCGGACGATGAACTTCAGATGATCCATCTAGCATTGCAGAACGTCCGAATTTTCGGACGTATCGCTATGCCGCCTCGCGACGCGCGAAGCCGCCCTGCCGAAAGGCTGCCGGCGACACACCGATCTCCTTCTTGAAGACCCGGCTGAAGGCGGATTCCGAGGCATAGCCCGAGATTTCGGCCGCCTCCGCGACCGACAGCCCCCGCGCCGAAAGCGCCTCACGCGCA
>CATMOC010000133.1 GCA_950071955.1 uncultured Mesorhizobium sp.
CACCTGCACGTCGGCGGCGGCGCAGTACATGTGCAGCGAGTTCTTCGCGCCGCGCGCGCGCCGGTTGCGCTCCGGGCTGCGATAGCCCGACGTGACGATCATGCGCTTGCCGAAATGCTGCTCGACGGACTTGAGCACCCGCACGAGCGAGGGCTTCAGGCAACCGACGTCCACGCCCTCCGTCTGCTTGATCAGGCCGTTGGGCGCGAGCCGCGCCAGGCCGGCGGCCGACGCGATCTGGATCGGGCCGTCCTCCTCGTGCAGGTCGATGTCGGAGATATCGTCCATGCCGGACTTGCGGGTGATCTCGAAGAGCGAGTCCTGACGGACGCCGGGCAGCGCATCGCCGGAAAACACCGGTCGGGCCGCCTCGGCCGTGCCGCCCGTGGAGGCCAGGGAGATTATCGGCTTCTCGGTCGCGAGGGGCTTCTTTGCTTCGGCAGTCGGGCGCTGCTTCAGCTCGACGATGGGACTGGGTGTCTCCGCGGCCGCGGGCTGGCTGGCGAAGAGCGAGTTGAAGAAGCCGCGCTTCTTTTCCTGCGGCGCGGGGGAGGGGCCGGGACCGTTCTCGATGAATGCCGTGGGCTTTATCTCGGCCGCCGCTGCGGAGGCTTCCGGCTGGGCGGCGCCGGCCACGGGTTCGGGCGCCGGCACGGCGGCCAGGGCAACCTCGACCGGCTTCTCGTCGGCCGCCGGAGCCGTTCCCGCCGCAACGGACTGGTCGCCGGGCTTCCGTTCGGGGAGCGACGCGACCTGGTCGGGCAGGGGTTGTGCCTCCGCATCGGCCTGCGGGTCCGAATCGCCTTGCGCGATCTGCGGGCTGCCCGATGCGCCCCCTTCGGGCGCTTCGCCGGCCGCTGCGTTCGCGGAGAGCTCTGCTTCGGCCTGGGTGAGCACCCCGGCGAGCGAGGGCGTTCCGCCGGCATATCCCGGCGCGGCGACTTCAAGGTTTGGGCCGGACGTGACCGTGCAGGATGCCAGGAGGGTCGCACCCAGCACGCATGAGGCTGTCCGAAGCTTCGCGCCCGCAAGAAGCGTTGCGACTGATCTCAAGCTTGACCCCCTTGGCGCTTCCGGCGGAAGCGTCCTGCACCCCGAAATCCGGGAAGAAAGAATTCAGCCGGGCCTTCGAATCGAGGTCCTGGCCGCCGCGAACCGGCCTCCGTCAATCAAGGAAATATTAACGGAGAGTTGCAGAAACGGCGCACGATACATACAGGCAGAATGTGCGGGATGGCACCACCGTCCAAATCACAGACAGTTACATCTCATTACAAATCAGACGCGAACTGCCACGTAGGTGCCGGGCGCCTCGGCGAGGACGGGCATGCCGCGCGCGCCCGGCTTGCGGGCCGGGACGCGGGTGTCGTCCTGCTTGGCGATCCATTCCTGCCAATAAGGCCACCACGAACCCGGGTTTTCCTTTGCGGTCGCGACCCAGCCGTCGAAATCGCCGCCCGGCTTGCCGCCGGTCCAGTACTGGTATTTCTTCATCGCCGGCGGATTGACCACGCCGGCGATATGTCCCGAGCCGGCCATGACATACTCGACGTCGCCGCCGAAGAAGGAACAGCCGGCGAAGACCGAGCGCGCGGGGGCGATGTGATCCTCGCGCGCGGCGAGATTGAAGACGGGAATGGTGATGTCGTGCAACGCCACCTTCTTGCCGGCCAGCATCATGGTTCCCTGCGAGAGTGCGTTGTTCATGTAGCAGTTGCGCAGGTAGAAGGAGTGGTTCGCCGCCGCCATGCGGGTCGAATCGGCGTTCCAGTAGAGCAGGTCGAACGGCATTGGATCCTTCCCGCGCATGTAGTTGCTGACCACGTAGGGCCAGATGAGGTCTCCGGCGCGTAGCATGTTGAAGGCCGTCGCCATGCGCGTACCGTCGAGATACCCTTTCTCCTTCATCGCCCGTTCCACCGCCGCGACCTGCTCCTCGTCGACGAAGACCTTGAGATCGCCGGCATGGGTAAAGTCCACCTGGGTGGTGAAGAAGGTCGCCGAGCGGATGCGGTCGTCGCCCTCCTTCGCCATGAGCGCTAGAGCGGCGGCCAGGAGCGTGCCGCCGACGCAATAGCCGATCGCGTTGACCTCCCGCTCGCCGGTCGCCTTCTCGATCGTCTCGAGCGCGAAGTTGAGGCCCTCGTCGATATAGGCCTCCCAGTCCTTGAAGCCGTGCCGCTCGTCCGGATTGACCCAGGAAATGACGAAGACGGTGTGTCCCTGTTCCACCGCCCAGGCGATGAACGACTTTTGCGGGTTCAGGTCGAGGATGTAGTACTTGTTGATCCACGGCGGGCAGATGAGCAGCGGCCGCTTCAGCACCTTCTTGGTCGTCGGGTCGTACTGGATAATTTCCGCGAGGTCGCTGCGGGCAATCACCTTGCCCGGCGTCGTCGCGATGTTCTTGCCGACCGCGAACTTGGTGTAGTCGGCCTGGCGCAGCTTCAGTTCGCCCTTGCCGGCAGCGATGTCCTCGGCCAGCATCTGCATGCCCTTGACCAGGTTCTCGCCATGGCTGGAAACCGTCTCGCGGAAGAGTTCCGGATTGGTGAGGATGAAATTCGACGGCGAGATCGCCTGCGAGACCTGCCTGACGTAGAAATTCGCCTTGTGGCGCGTGTGCTCGTCGAGCCCTTCCGCGTTCTGCACCAGGTCGTTCGCCCAGCGGGTGGTCACGATGTACACCTGCTTCAGGAAGTCGAAGAACGCATGCGTGCTCCAGTCCGGGTCCTGGAAGCGCTTGTCGCCCTTTTCCGGCTCCGCCGGGGAAGGAACCTCCTCTCCGCTCAGCTTTCTGACGGCATTGGCCCAGATGGTCATATAGCTCGAGAACAGCTTCGTCTGGGCCTCCAGAGCGCGGGAGGGATCGGAGAGCCAATACTCGCTGACCTTGGAAAACGTCTTGACCATGTCGGCCATCGGCTCGGCCATGCTGTCACGCACCTCGCCGCGTTCGCGCGGCGTGACCCAGGCTGAGGCTGCCTTTCCCGCGTTCTCGATCATGCGTGCCAGATTTCGGGCGAAGAGTTCGGGATCCTTGATCAAGTACTGGTCGGCCGAAGAGGGCTGGCGCGACGAATCCTTCTTGTCCTCAGGACGGGTCATTTCGGTTGCATCTCCTCCGGGCAGGCGCTTTCTTGACACAATATCATGTGACGACCATACGGGTCCAACTCCCCGGGGGCCGCCGGACTCCGGCTTCCCTAAGGTATGGTCGGGAAGACAATATGTCCCTTAGCCGTCCTCGATATCGTTTTTGCCTGCCCCGCAGCGGTCGTATCGTCGCATCCGGCGCGCTTCTGGCCGGTTCGATCCTGCTTCCGGGCTGCGCGAGCGTTTCCATTGAGGAGGCCGTTCCGGCAGCAGCGCTGGCATCCAACGATCCGGCAACGGCGCAGCCCGCCGCCCTTCTGCCAGCCCCTGCCACGCCTTCTTCGCTGGCCGATGCGACTTCGGTCGAACCTGCAGCCGGTGATCCGGTCGCGGCGGAGGCGGTGACGGAGCAGCCGCCCCCGGCAGCGACCGGGTCGGGCCTTGTGGGGGTCGGCCCCTCCGCTCCGGCGAGCACCGGCCAGTATCCCAATCTCAACATCCCGCGGCGCAGCGCCGCCGAACAGCTTGCGAGAAGCGAGACCAGGGAGGCCGAGCGCGACCTGAAGTCGGCCGCGCGCGGGCAGGGCAAGGATCTGGAACGCACCACGGTGGAGAAGAAGGATATGGATGACCTGCGAAAGCTGGGAGCCACCCACGGTGCGAAGGCCCTGAAGGAGATCGAGGGCGAGTGACGCTATCGACCCTCTCTGCGAATGAGTGTATATCGCCGCGAATTTCCGCCCCCTGACCCCGCCGGAACCGCCATGGAAGAATTCCACAAGACCCGCAGGCTGCCGCCCTACGTCTTCGAGCAGGTCAACCGTCTGAAGGCCACTGCCCGATCGCAGGGGGCCGACATCATCGATCTCGGCATGGGCAATCCCGATCTTCCGACGCCGAAGTCGATCGTGGACAAGCTCTGCGACGTCGTGCGCGACCCGCGCACCCACCGCTATTCGTCCTCGCGCGGCATCCCGGGACTCCGGCGCGCGCAGGCGAACTACTATGCGCGGCGATTCGGCGTGAAGCTCGATCCCGAGCGTCAGGTTGTGGCGACGCTGGGCTCCAAGGAAGGCTTTGCCAACATGGCGCAGGCGATCACCGCGCCCGGCGACGTCGTGCTCTGTCCCAACCCGACCTATCCGATCCACGCCTTCGGCTTCATCATGTCGGGCGGCGTGATCCGCTCGATCCAGGCTCAGCCGGACGACAGTTTCATTCCGGCGATAGAGCGGGCCGTGCGGCATTCGATTCCCAAGCCGATCGCACTCATCCTGAACTATCCGTCCAATCCGACCGCGCATGTCGCAACCCTCGACTTCTACAAGGACGTCGTTGCCTATGCGCGGCGGAACGACATCATCATCCTGTCCGATCTCGCCTATGCCGAGATATTCTTCGACGGCAATCCGCCGCCCTCGGTGCTGCAGGTGCCAGGCGCCATAGACGTGGCGGTGGAGTTCACCTCCATGTCGAAGACGTTTTCCATGCCCGGCTGGCGGATGGGCTTCGCTGTCGGCAACGAGCGTCTGATTGCCGCTCTGACGCGGGTGAAATCCTACCTCGACTACGGCGCCTTCACGCCGATCCAGGTGGCGGCGACGTCGGCGCTGAACAGTGACGGGACCGAGATCGAGGACGTGCGCGAGGTCTACCGCAAGCGCCGAGACGTGATGGTCGACACCTTCGGGCGTGCCGGCTGGGAGATCCCGGCCCCGGCTGCGACAATGTTCGCCTGGGCGCCCATCCCGCACCCTTTCAAGGCCATCGGCTCGCTGGAGTTCTCAAAACTCCTGGTCGAGAAGGCGGACGTTGCGGTGGCGCCGGGCATCGGCTTCGGCGAGCATGGCGACGATTTCGTACGCCTCGCGCTGGTTGAGAACGAGCACCGAATCCGCCAGGCGGCGCGCAACATCAAGCGCTTCCTGTCCACCGCGAGCCAGACGCTCGACAACGTCATTCCGCTCAGCGCGCATCGCTGAGCCGTCGAAATTTCCATCAGCGTTCAGGAGGGGTCCGGAACCATGGGCGAAGCATTGCGTGTGGGGATCGCCGGCCTCGGGACGGTCGGCGCCTCGGTCGTGCGGATACTGGCGGAAAAATCCGCCGAACTCACGCGCCAGTGCGGCCGCACGATTTCGGTGACGGCCGTATCGGCCCGCGATCGCAACAAGGATCGGGGCGTATCGCTGGAAGGCATCGCGTGGTTCGACGACCCGGTGGAGCTTGCCCGCAAGGGCGACATCGACGTCCTCGTCGAACTGATCGGTGGCGAGGAAGGGGCTGCGAAGGCGAGCGTGAAGGCCGCGCTGGAAGCCGGCCGTCACGTCGTGACCGCCAACAAGGCGCTGCTCGCCGCCCAGGGGCTCTCACTCGCCGAGATAGCCGAGAAGAAGGGCGTGCTCCTAAACTACGAGGCAGCGGTGGCCGGCGGCATCCCCGTCATCAAGACGATGCGCGAGGCGCTGGCCGGCAACGCGATCACCCGCGTGTTCGGCATCCTCAACGGCACCTGCAACTACATCCTGACCCGCATGGAGCAGGAAGGCATTTCCTTCGCCGATTGCCTGGCCGACGCACAGCGGCTGGGCTACGCGGAAGCCGACCCGACCTTCGACATCGAAGGTCACGATACGGCCCACAAGCTGTCGATCCTGACCAGCCTCGCGTTCGGCACCAGGATCGCGCCGTCGGCGATCTACATGGAAGGTATTTCAAACATCACGCAGGCCGACATCCGCGCCGCCGGGGAACTCGGCTACCGGATCAAACTGCTGGGTGTCGCGCAGAAGACCGACAGCGGCATCGAGCAGCGCGTCCATCCCACCATGGTACCGACCGCCTCGGTGATCGCCCAGGTCCATGGCGTGACCAACGCGGTGGCGATCGAGACCGATATCCTGGGCGAACTCCTGCTGTCCGGGCCGGGCGCGGGCGGCAACGCGACGGCGTCGGCGGTCATCGGCGACATCGCCGACATCGCCAAAAGCCGGCCGGGCTTCCAGCACGGTCCAGTCTTCGGCCGTCCAGCGAAGGAACTCGCGCCCTATCGGAAGGCGCGCATGCGCGCCCACGCAGGCGGCTACTTCATCCGCCTGACCGTCCACGACAGGACGGGCGTGTTCGCCGCCATCGCCAAGCGCATGGCCGAAAACGACATCTCGCTGGAATCGATCGTGCAGCACGCGACCGGCGAGGATTCCGCGGACCGCAAGACCGTCATCCTGGTGACGCACGAGACGACGGAAGCGGCCGTCCGCAAGGCGGTCGAGGGCATGGAAAAGGACAAGCACCTGCTCGACAAGCCGCAAGTGATCCGCATCGAGCGGGCGGCCTGACCCCTCGGCCCCGGGACCGCTCGCGAGCCTCGCGTAGCTTCGACCGGCTGACCGGCAGTTCCGCGCCGGCGGCAGGCGGGGCTGTAGCCGAGGCGGACGGTCGCGCGTTGAACCGGCACAGCCTTCTGCCCGCCCGCGCATTCAATCGATTGATCTTGGAAGCATTGGAGATATCCGCCTGTCAGCCACTTGCCGGGTCCGGGCGGCTTTGACAAAAGGAGACGCCGCACAATCATTGTCCTTGCAGGAACCTCCATGTTGAAAAGCGCTTCGGCCGGTCTCGACCGCATCCTGACCCTCGAACTCGTCCGCGTCACCGAACGCGCCGCCGTGGCCGCCGCGAGGCTTCGCGGGAGAGGCGACGAGAAGGCGGCGGACCAGGTGGCGGTCGACGCCATGCGCTCCGAACTGAACCGTCTGCCGATCAAGGGCACCGTCGTCATCGGCGAGGGAGAGCGCGACGAGGCGCCGATGCTCTACATCGGCGAGGAGGTCGGCATCGGGGAGGGACCCGAGGTCGACATCGCGCTCGACCCGCTCGAAGGCACTACGATCTGCGCCAAGAACCTGCCCAACTCCCTGGCGGTGATCGCGATCGCCGAGAAGGGCAGCCTGCTCTATGCGCCCGACGTCTACATGGACAAGATTGCCATCGGCCCGGGCTATCCCGCCGGCGTCATCGACATCGACGCGCCGGCCATCGAGAACCTCGAGAACGTCGCCAGGGCCAAGGGCGTGAAGGTCAACGAGATCACCGCCTGCATCCTTGACCGGCCGCGCCACGCCCGCCTGATCGAGGAAGTGCGCGCCACGGGTGCCGCGATCCGCCTGATCGGCGACGGCGACGTGGCCGGCGTCATCCATACGACCGACCCGGACGAGACCGGCATCGACATCTACATCGGCATCGGCGGTGCTCCGGAGGGCGTGCTGGCTGCGGCGGCGCTGCGCTGCATCGGCGGCCAGATGCAGGGGCGCCTGCAATTGAATACGGACGAAAAGGTCGCCCGCGCCGCAAAGATGGGAATCTCCGATCCCAACAAGGTCTACCAGATGGATGAGATGGCGCGCGGCGACGTGCTCTTCGCCGCCACGGGCGTGACCGACGGAAATCTCCTGTCCGGCGTGAAATTCGCACGCGACTTCATCCAGACGCACACGATCGTGATGCGTTCGTCGTCGCTTACCGTTCGCGAGATCAAGGCCAAGCATCAGGACATGGACAAGTTCTGAAAACCGGTCGGCTTTGCAATCGGTCGTGCGGAATACCTATTCTCCGGGGCATGAACGCACGAATCGGGACGGGCGATGGCTGATCTGCGCCCCTTCCTCGACGTAAGACGATCCGCATCCGGGCTCTCCTGGGTCCACCGGCTTTCCGAGCGCGACGAGAACGTCGCGCTGGCGATCGCGCAGAATCATGGCTTGCCTGACATCGTCGCGCGCGTGCTCGCCGGACGAGGCATCGATTCCGACGCCTGCCTCGGCTTCCTCGATCCGACGATCCGAGACCTCCTGCCCGACCCGGCTTCCCTGACCGACATGGACAAGGCGGCCGAGCGCCTGGCGCGGGCGGTCGAGCGGCGCGAACCGGTGGCGATCTTCGGCGACTACGATGTCGACGGCGCGGCCTCGTCGGCGCTGATGAAGCGCTTCCTCGGCCACTACGGTATCGAGGCAGAGATCTATATTCCCGATCGCATCTTCGAAGGCTACGGGCCGAATCCCGACGCGATGCGCGACCTCGCCGGCCGTGGCGCGACACTGATCGTGACCGTCGACTGCGGCACCAACAGCGGCCCCTCCATCGCCGCCGCGAACGCGGCCGGCGCGGACGTCGTGGTGCTCGACCATCACCAGGTGGGCGGCGCGCTTCCGGAAGCCGTGGCTGTCGTCAACCCCAACCGCGAGGACGATCTTTCCGGCCAGGGCCATCTCTGCGCGGCGGGCGTGGTGTTCCTGACGCTGGTGCAGACCGTGAAGATCCTGCGCCAACGCCTTGCGGCGACTCGTCCTCCAGACCTGCTGTCCATGCTCGACCTCGTCGCGCTGGCGACCGTCTGCGACGTCGTCCCGCTCGCCGGCGTCAACCGCGCCTTCGTCGTGAAAGGACTG
>CATMOC010000134.1 GCA_950071955.1 uncultured Mesorhizobium sp.
GGGGATGCCGAGCTCCGGGAGCGCGCGGTCTGAGCGATGGTGGAGATGAAGGCGACGGAGACGCTAGAGTGAATCCCTTCTCCCCGTTCACGGGGAGAAGGTGCCCCGAAGGGGCGGATGAGGGGCAGCGAGAGGGTCAAAGCTTGGAGCCGAGGGTATTCCATATCCGATATCCGATCGGTAAAGAGCCCCGGCGGACGTACCGCCGGGGCTCTCAGTGCTTCCTTGGAGAAAGCGGAGCTATTGCGGCGCGAGTTCGAAGGCGCCGTCCTTGACCAGCAGGATTGCCGCGCCGTAGTGCGGGTTGCGGCCTTCGTCCATCGACCAGGTGTGATTGCCGATGATCGTCGGCTCGTCCTTCAGGTTGGAGAGGGCGTCCTTGACCTTCTCGCGGTCAGGGTTTGGACCCGCGTCCTTGATGGCCTCGACCGCCAGGCTGGCGAGGGCATATCCCATGGCCGCCCAGTTGTCGGGCTGGGATCCGTACTTGTCCTGATAGGCCTTGACGAACGCCTGGTTGGCTTCGTCCGGTGATCCCATGAAGTAGTCGGCGAGCACGATCGAGCCTTCCGCGGCGCCCTGCGCGGTGTCGACGAAGGCGGGTGTCGCGAAGGTGGACGGCCCGACGAAGCGGATGTCCATGGGAACGCCGGCCTGCCGCGTCTGCAGGAGGAAGTTGGCGCCGACTTCCGCCGGGGCCGCAACGAAGAAGGCATCGATCTCCTGAGAGGCGAGCTTGGTCGCAAGCGCGAGGAAGTCGGTGTCCGTGGCGAGGATGCCCTCTTCGGAAACGATTTCGACGCCGGCTTCCTCGATCTTCTTCTTGAAAGCATCTTTCTGGCCGACGAAGCCGTCATTGCCACGGTCGAACACGATGCTGATCTTCTTGGCACCCATGTTGTTGGCGACGTAGTCGCTCAGCGCGCCCATGATGTCGGAACCGACCGCCTGGACCTTGAACGAGTACGGGCCAGCGTCGAGGATGCCAGTCGACGATCCGATGGCCATGATCGGAACCTTCAGTTCGTTGGCGACCGGCGCGCCGGCGGTCCCCTCGATGCTCGTGGTCGGGCCGATGATCATCAGAGCGTTGTCGCTCTGGGCGAACTTGCTGACCAGCGTGATGGTCTGCCCCTTGTCGCCGGCCGTATCGCCCTCGACGACCTCCAGCTTGAGATCACCCAACGCGCCACTGGCGTTGGCCTGCTCGATGGCAAGCTTCATTGCGTTCTGGATCGGCACGCCGCCGAACGCATAGGGCCCGGTCATCGCGTTCATGACACCGATGGTGGCCGTCTCGGCGAAGCTCGCCGCCGTGAATGCGGTGCTTGCCGAAAATGCGATGGCACCTGCCAATAAAATCCTGCGCGTGAGTTTCATGCATATCCTCCCTGACTGCCGATGACTGGACCAACCTCTGGCACGGATGCCGATCGCGCTGCCAAGCATAGCGCTTGTCGATCGATACGGCCTTCGACGATTGCTTTCCGACCTTGCCGCAAGATCGCGGTACCGCCCATCCATGAAGCAAATGCCGGCGGGGTCTGTCCCCGCGCATGGGGGCTATTCAGGCGTTCCCGCATGGGCGCCAAGGTAGACCGCAAGCATTTCTCAGGCGCCTTGCTATGGCCTCCGTACACCTTTTCCGTCGTATCACGCCATCACTTCCGCGCGGCCGAAATAATGATCCGCCACGACCGGATCGTCGATGAGATCCGAGGCGGCGCCCTGGTGCACGATGCGTCCCTGCTCGATGACCGCCGCGTTGTGGGCGGTCTGGAGCGCGAGCTTGGCGTTCTGCTCGACCAGCAGAATGGTGAGGCCGCCGCGGTTCAGCCTTATGAGCGCGTCGAAGACCTCGCGCACGATGACGGGCGCCAGACCGAGGCTCGGCTCATCGAGAAGCAGGATGCGCGGCTTGCCCATGAGGGCGCGGCCGATCGCCAGCATCTGCTGCTGCCCGCCGGAGAGCTGGCCGGACAACTGGTTGCGACGCTCCGCCAGGATGGGGAAAAGCTCGTAGACCTCGTCGATGTCGGACGCCTCCGACCCCCTCCGTCCCGCCGCTTCGCGGCCAAGCGCGAGATTTTCCGCCACGGTGAGGGGACTGATGACGCGGCGGCCTTCCGGCACCTGGATCAGCCCGGCCCGTGCGATGAGGTGAGCGGCTCGGCCCTGGATCGGCTCGCCGTCGAACAGGATGCGGCCCGACATGGCCGGGACGATCCCGCTGGCAGCATTCAGCATGGTGGACTTGCCCGCGCCGTTCGGACCAATGAGGGTGAAGATCTCGCCCTTTGCGACGGAAAGGGATACGCCGCGCAACGCCATGATGCCCTTGTAGGCGACCGCAAGGTTCTCGATCGTCAGCATGGCTATGCTCCGAGATAGGCTTCGATGACGCGGGGATCGCGGCCGACAGCGTCGGGCGTGCCCTCGGCGATCAGACGCCCGGAGGCGAGCACATAGATATGATCGCAGAGCGACATGACGAAGCGCA
Organism: uncultured Mesorhizobium sp.; assembly: GCA_950071955.1. Lineage (GTDB taxonomy): Bacteria > Pseudomonadota > Alphaproteobacteria > Rhizobiales > Rhizobiaceae > Aquibium > Aquibium pacificus. The sequence continues at coordinate 2,501 of CATMOC010000134.1, forward strand.
TGTTGTGCTCGATGAGCAGGATGGCGACCCCTCGGCGGGCGACGTTCCGGAAAATGTCGGCAAGGCTGTGGGCCTCGGAATCGTTCATGCCGGCGACCGGTTCGTCGAGCAGCAGGAGCGCCGGGTCCATCGCCAGCGCGCGCATCATCTCGATGCGCCGCTGGTGGCCGTAGGAGAGACCGCCCGCCGGGTGCCTGGCCAGACCCGTCATGCCGAATTGTTCGAGCAGGATCATGGCCTTGTCCTCCAGCGCGCGACGTTCGCGCTGCGCGGAGGGGAGCCCGAACAGATTGGCGAAGGTGCCGGTGGTTTCATGGCGATGGAAGCCGGCCACGACGTTCTCGAGAACGGTGGCGTCCGAAATCAGCCGGATGTTCTGAAACGTGCGGGCGATGCCGATGCGGGCGAGTTGGGTGGCGTCGGCCTCGGTGACGTCGTCGTCGCCGAATTTGATGCGCCCGCGCGTGACCTTCAGCAACCCGGTGATCATGTTGACGACGGTCGTCTTGCCGGCGCCGTTCGGTCCGATGAGGCCGGTTATGCGCCCGGCGGGCGCTTCGAGCCGTATGCCGTCGACGGCGGGCAAGCCGCCGAAATTGCGGGCGAGATCCTCGAGAACCAGCGCTTTCATGCCGTCACCGTCTCCCTCATCCGCGAGGTTTCCTCCGCGATCCGGCGGCGCCGGTAGGCTCCGATCAGAGTGTCGGCGACGCCGCGGGGCAGGTAGATGATAGAGGCCATCAGCAGTGCGCCCTGCACGACCGTGCGGTATTCCTGAAAGCCGCGCAGCAGTTCGGGCAGCACCGTCAGGATAACCGCGCCGACGATCGGACCCCAGATCGAGACCCGCCCTCCCAGCACGACCATGGCCAGGACGATGACGAGCATGTTGAAGCCGTACTCGTTGGGCGTGATCGAATAGCTGTTGTACGAGTGCAGGGCTCCGGCGAGCCCGGCGATCGCCCCCGACAGGACGAAGGCGATGAAGTGGTGCTTGACGACCGAGATGCCGAGCGACACCGCCACGGTCTCGTCCTCGCGGATGACGTCGAACGCACGTCCGATGCTCGAGGAGCCGATCGCCGCCATGAAGTAGGTTACGATCGCTACCGCGATCAGAAGCCCGACAAGGCCGACCGTCTTCGGGATGCTGTTTATTCCCAGCGCGCCGTTCGTCACGTCGACCCAGTTGAGGGTGATGGACAGGACGATCTGCACCAGTGCCAGCGTCGCCAGTGCCTGAAAGACGCCGCGCAGCCGGGCAAGCGGGATCGCCACGAGCGCGCCGACCATCGCGCCGATCGCAATCGCGAGCACGATGCCGATCCAGAATGGGAGGCCGTAGGTCGTCACCACGATCGCCGCCACATAGGCGCCGATGGCCGCGAACGCCGCAGTTCCCAGCGAAAAGACGCCGGCCCGCAGGACGACGTACTGGCTGAACGCCAAGAGCGTGTTGAAGAGGGCCAGTTCGAACAGCGGCGTATAGGAGTGGAAGAAGCTCATCATATGCGGGTCACCCGAGCGACGGCGCCGCTGTTGCCGAGAAGTCCGGTGGGACGAACCAGAAGGACGAGGAAGAGCAGGGAGAACACCAGCGCATCCGCCATGCCCGCCGAAATGTAGGCGACCGTCAGCGTCTGGATGATGCCGATCAGGAGCCCCGCAATCAGCGCCCCGGGGATGCTTCCCAGCCCACCAAGGATGATCACTACGAAGGCACGCAGGAGAAGCGGCTCGCCCATCATGAAATGCACGGAGTTGAAGACGATCCCGATCAGCACGCCCGCTATCCCGGCGAGCGCGCCCGAGAGGAAGAAGAGCTGGAAGTTGACCGCGAACGGATTGATGCCGAGGAGTTTCGACGTCTGCTCCGAGAAGGCAACCGACCGTATGTGCCGTCCGTACTTGGTTCGGTAGAGATAGTAGAGGAGGCCGATCACCATCAGGAAGACGATGCCGACAATGATCAGCTGGAGGAGCTGGATGCGCAGCCCCATGAAGTTGAAGACCACGATCGGGAAGATGTCGAAGGGAAACCGCATGACGCGCGTCGCCGTCAGCTGCTGGGCGAGCGACAGCATGATCAGGCTCGCGCCGATGGAGGACACGATCGACGAGAATTCGGGCGCGCCGCGCTTGCGCAACGGGCGGAAGGCCACCCAGTCCAACACGACGCTCACCATTCCGCCGCCGACCGCGCCGATCAGGAGAGCGATCGGGAACGGCACGTCGAACAGGATGACCGCATAGAGGCCGGCGAACGCGCCCCACATGAAGACGGCGCCATGCGCCATGTTCATGATGTGGTTCACGCCGAAGATCAGCGTGAATCCGAGCGCGAACAGGCCATAGACGCTGCCGACCACGACGCCGTTGAGCAGTTGCTGCATCAACATGCGCGGTCTTCTCCCGCGGACATCATCGAGATGCAGTGAGGCGCGCCGTCGCGCGGTCCCGCCCGATCGCCGTGTCCGCGTACGCCGTCCGTCGCGCACGTGAAACCAGTCCGCATAATACCTCCCACTCCCTCGTGGCGGGAGCTTCAACAGAACCTTTGTCAAAAGCAATACCAATTCCCGAACACCGGATTGTCACTGCGGCGGGGGACCGACGGGAGACCGCCGCATCCGGGGGCCCCGCCCCAATGCAGGTCCACCTTCGCTCCGTCCCGGCGACTTCGGCATGAATGCGGTGGGGACGCCGGATCACGTCCAATGCCGGCCCATCCGAACGTCACAAGGGGTGCGGGCAAAGGCAGCCGGGGCCGGAACGAGCCTTCGCCGGGGTATACGGAACTTCGCGTGCAGTGCACATTCAGAAAATATGAGCATGTTTTTCATATTTCTCCTTTGACGATTTCGTTAGTTAAAACAATAAGATACCCGTATCGCACCGCAACATCGATTTCAGATTGAAAAAGTTACATAATGAAATTAAAACTATGGTCGTAGCCAGGGAGGAAATCATGACGACAGTTTTCGGGGCGATTGCCCGAGAAGACACCCAGCCGATCGAAATCGACCACCTCTTCGGACTGTCCGACATCGTCGAATGCATCGGACAGAGCCAGTTCGCCGATCGCCTGCTGTCCTACTTCGACGGGCACATCGGCGCCGACCATTGCTCGATCTTCCAGCTCAAGGACTACGAACTGACCGAGGTCTCGTCCGCTTGCCGGGCCGATGCCGAGCCGGTCATCCAGTCCGACCTCACCTCCTACGAAGTGAAGCGCCAGCTTTCCGTCACCAGCGAAAGCAGCGTGCGCGTGGACTTCATCAACGTGCCCTTCTCCGGGGACTGCAACAGGTACCTGCAGAAGCGCCAGCGCGTGCTGCTGAGCGTGCGCAAGGACGGCACGGCCTACTGCGTCCGCATCCTGCGCCCGCACGACGGCGGCGGCGCGGTGGATGCGCTCCTGGAGACGGCGAACTGCATCGCGGGAACAGCCATGTCGATCGTCGCCAAGCACGTCGACCTCACAACGCGCCGTCCGAACCTGACGCCCGCGCTGTGCTCGCTGCCCGAAATCGAAGGCTGCATCCTCGCTTCCACGAACCTCTCCAAGCGCGAAGGCGAGGTGTGCGCGCGCATCCTCTACGGTCTCTCCTCGTGCGGTATCGCGCTCGATCTCGGCATCGGCAAGGAAAGCGTGATGACCTACCGCAAGCGCGCCTATCAGCGCCTCGGGATCGGCAGCCAGCGCGAACTCCTCATGTGGTACCTGACGCTGTGGAGCGACTATCGCGAGACGCCCGAACTCGCGCGGACCGAGTTGAACTAGGTGAAGCGATAGCCGGGAATGTGGGCCGCTAATCCGGCGTTCCCCTCCACGGGGGACAGCTTTTCCGACCGCCGGCCGCATAGAGAATGGACGCGCCGGCGGATCGGGGACGGTCCCGCCCGCGCATGTCGCCCGGGTCGGCGTGACGATGGGAAGAGCGACATCCGATCCGACCGGCCAGGGCCAGAAGACGAAAGTTGGAGCTGCGCATGAGCGACGTCGCGGAAATCGAGCGATCGGCCGAGGCACCCGTCCTCGACATCGACCCCTATGCGATCGATGTCCTGCGGGATCCCTATCCGTTCCATCGCGAACTGCGCGAGGCAGGGCCGATCGCGCTGATCAAGCCCTATAGCGTCTATGCCGTCGGCCGGCACGTCGAATGCGCGGAAGTGCTGACCGACCATACCCGGTTCACCGCCAGCGCCGGCATCGGGATCCAGGACATCCGCAAGCCCGGCGCGTTCCGAATTCCCAACCGCCTTCTGGAGAACGATCCGCCCGGACATACAGCCATCCGCGGAACGCTGACCAAGTACCTCTCACCCATCGTCATCCGCCGCTGGCGCGAGCATTTCGAGACCGAGGCGGCACGCCTTGCCGAGCGGCTCGTGGACATGGGCGAGTTCGACGGGGTGACGGATCTCGCCGAAACCTTCGTATTGAAGGTCTTCCCGGAGGCGGTGGGCGTCGATCTGCCGCGCGAGAACATCCTGGCTATCGGCGAGATGCGCTTCAACCAGAGCGGTCCGCCCAACGAACTCTACCATCGCGCCATGAAACGGGCGCAGCCCTATCTCGAATGGTTCGAGAACAGCGTCCAGCGCAAGGGCGTCATCAAGGGTTCGATCGCCGAGATGCTCTTCGATGCGGAGGATCGCGGCGAATTCGACGAAGGCATCGCCTCGAACATGGTGCGCTCGTTCGTCGGCGGCGGGACCGATTCGACGATCACGGGGATCGGACACACCCTGCATCTTCTGGCCCGGAATCCCGATCAATGGGCGATCCTCCGAAGCGATCAGACGAAGGTGAAGTCGGCCTTCGAGGAGGCTCTCCGGCTGGAGACGCCGTTCCAGGTCACCTACCGGACCACCGTCGGCGAGGTCTCGCTCTCGGGAGTGCGCCTCACGCCCGATACGAAGGTCGGCGTGTTCCTCGGAGCAGCCAACCGCGACCCGAGGAAATGGGCGGACCCCGACAGGTTCGACGTCACGCGCGACACGACCGGCGTTCATCTCGGCTTCGGAAGCGGGCCGCACATCTGCATCGGACAGATGATCGCGCGGCTGGAGTCCGAAGCGATCCTGAAAGCGCTGGTGAAGGTCGCCGACCGGCTCGAACTGGCCGGCGAGGCCCGGTTCCGGCCCATCAACCAGATGCGCCAACTCGACAGTCTGCCGCTGCGGGTAAAGAAATCCTGAGCCAGGCACATTGCACCGACGTTCGAATCCGATAGCAACATCAACGAATCAACATGCGGTGGGGCACACCGGCAGGGAACGGGAAGAGGCCGGAGAACGACGAGGATGACCGAAGCCATAGCGGAGGCACGTTTGGAGGCACCGGTCCTCGACATCGATCCGTTCACGGAGGAAATCCTGCCGGATCCGTATGCTTTTCACGAGACGCTTCGGGAAAAGGCGGCTGTGGTGGTGCTTGCTCCGTACGGTATCTACGCGACGGGACGCTACGAGGAAGTCAAGGCGGTCATGTCCGACCACGAGCGCTTCATGGCAGGCGCCGGCACCGGCATGTACGACCTTCGCAAGCCCGGCGCATGGCGCCCGCGAAGCCCGCTCCTCGAGGTCGACCCTCCCGAACACACCTCCTTGCGGACGGTGCTCACGCGCATCATCTCGCCGATCTTGGTGCGCAAATGGCGGGCGGACTTCGAGAAGGAGGCCGAGCGAATCGCCGACAAAGTGGTCGATATGGGCGAGTTCGACGCCGTGCGAGACATTGCCGAAGCATTCGTGCTCACAGTGTTTCCGAGCGCGCTCGGAGTGGACATCCCGCACGAGAACGCGGTCGCCATCGGCGACATGAACTTCAACGCGATCGGCCCGAACAACGACATCTTCCAGCGGTCGCTCAAGAAGGTCGAGCCGATCCTGGCGTGGTACCAGAAGAGCTTCCAGCGCGAGAGCATGATCCCGGGCGGATTCGGCGAGCAGATATACCTGGCCGAGGAGGCGGGCGAACTTCCACCCGGCAGCGCGCCCGGCATCGTAC
>CATMOC010000135.1 GCA_950071955.1 uncultured Mesorhizobium sp.
GGGGGGTAGCTTCAAGGGATGGTTAATGCGCGATTAGCGGAAATCATGTCCGCTCCGGCCGCTTCCACGGCACGATCTCCGGCCCGCGCGGCGACAAACCGTTACGGATCAGCGATATAGGTGGTTACCCGGAAATGTCCTGCTTAGCTAGAAGTCGTCTCGAATTCGATTCGAACCCGAGCCATTCAAAACCATTTCCAATTTTATGAAATCTTGACCGCCGGCCGCAATCCGGTGTTGGGCCGGCTGTGCGAGAAGAGCGCAATGGCTAATCCGCCATCTCATCGGAGATCGGACGACAGGGCATCGACATGGGATTTCTGATCCGGACAATCTTCTGGTTCTCGCTGGTGCTGCTGGTCCTGCCGCTGTCGCCAGAGGACTCCAGCGGCGCCGCCGACCCCGTCGGCGCCTTCGAGGCGATCAACGCCGCGCGCGAAGCGGTCGGGGATCTGAGCGGAATGTGCGAGCGCAGGCCGGAAATCTGCGAGACCGGGCGGGCGGCGTTCCACACAATCGGCGTCCGCGCCCGCGAAGGCGCCCGCATCGCCTACGAATTCCTCGACACCCAGGTTGAAGAGCCTGACGGGACGATCACGACCGGCGGCGTCCCGGTCGAGTGACGGAGACTCCGGGGCGGTCATCGCCGTCCCGTTCGATACCGCGAGCCCGCCCCGCGACGTGACGGGCCCCAGGCGGTGACTCTGGCGCATCCAGCCCCTATATGGGACTCCAGAGAGGCGCCATCGAATGACTGCCGACATCGATTCCATCATCGACGACTTTTCTTTCCTCGACGATTGGGAAGATCGGTACCGCTATGTCATCGACCTCGGCCGCGACCTGCCGCCTTTCGCCGAGGCCGACAAGAACGACGTCAATCGCGTGCCCGGTTGCGTCAGCCAGGTCTGGCTGACCACGAAGATCGGCCCCGGCGACGATCCGGTCATCCAGTTCGCCGGCGATTCGGACGCGCACATCGTCCGCGGTCTCGTGGCCCTGATGCTTGCGCTCTATTCGGGACGGCCGGCGAGCGAGATCGTGGCCACGGATGCCGATGCGGTCCTGGCGAAGCTCGGGCTGGACGAGCATCTCACTCCCCAGCGCTCGAACGGCCTGCGTTCGATGGTCAAGCGCATCCGCCGCGATGCACAGGCGGCCCTCAGCGAAAGCGCCTGACGGTCAGCGCTCGCTCATTTCGGGGCGGTAGTCCTCCGCGCCCCAATGAAGGATGCTTCCTCCGGATACCTTTTTCCGCTCCGGCTCGTAGTGGCGCGCAAGCGCGGCGAGCGCGGTCTTGAGAACCACCTTTGCCGACCGTGCCGGCCAGGCCCGCTCGATCTCCACCGTCTCCAGCCCTTTCAGAAAGCAGCAGACATCCACGAGGAGACCGGCGAGTTCGGGCCCAACGCCCGTCAGCGCGGCGTTGACGCGTTGCCGGGCGGCGACCGCGCCGTCCGTCAGTTCCGCGCTCGCGCCCGGCGTGCCCATCGGCCGGCCGGAGGTTCCGGCCGCGCTCCAGTTGGCGCCCAGCCGGGGAAGAAGCTGCCCCCGCGTGTAGTCCGCGCGCAGGCGTTCGCCCGCCCGGAACTCCCTGGCCTCCAGGAAAGGCTTGCCGTCCTTCGCCTTGCGCCGGGCGAGCTGACCGAGCGGCGATTCCGACAGGTTCGCAAGTGCGTTCCGGCGCCCCTCCGGAAGCTCGACCGAAGCGGAGCCGATCTCCACGTGTTGCCCCAGGCAGTTTTCGTCACGCATGCGGGCAAACGCCGACACGCCCGTCGGAGTTAGGCACGCGACACGGTCCGAGACCGTCACGAGCGACCGGCGCAAAAGCCCGTCGAACGAAATCCGGCTGGCCGAAATCGTTCCGAGCCGCTGCGACGTGAGCCTGATCCGGTCGGCGCGGGCGCAGTCTTCCACGCAGGCCGGGCCGAATGAAAGAAGCCGGAGGATGCGGAGATCCTCCTTTTCGCTCTGGCCGGTCATTCAGATGCGCTCCATTCCCCTGAGCGCCGCGCGCGCCACCCTTTCCGTCATCAGGACGAGCGCGTCGAAATCGGCATCGTCGCGCATGTCTTCGATGAGATGGCACGCGTGCAGGACGGTCGTCCGGTCGCGGCCGAAACCGCGGCCCACCTCGCTCATCGTCAAGCCCATGACGACGTGGGTGACGTACATGGCGATCTGCCGAACCCGCGCGACGCTGGTGCATGTCCTGCCGGGCTGCCGGAGTTCGCGCCCGCTGACGTTGAAGAGAGCGGCCGCAATATCGATCATGCAGTCGCAGATGCCGACATTGCGTTCGAGCGCGGAGGATGAACATTCCGATACGCCCTTCGTGGAACCGCACCCGGTCCGGTCCCGGTCGCTGTCGGCAGATGACGGTTGCCGTTGCTCTCTGACGATCTGGCAGGCGGTACTGGACGGCACGGCGCTTCCCCCTCGTTATAGGAATATGTTCCTCTTATATCGAGACGGAAGGATGGTGTGAACAAAATAGCAACGGAAAAAGGCCCGCCTTGCCGCGAACTCGTTGATCTTCCTGTGTGTTTTCGAAAAGACTTTCGGCAACGCGGCGGAATCTCTCCCCGCTCCGCCGGCGGCGGGCATGCTTGCAACCATATTCAACCGGAATGGAGCAGGCGGATGCCGGCAATCGCCAGAGAAGCTCAGTTGTTCGAAGCCGCCCGGGCGCGCGAGATCGCGTTCGCTCGGGCATCGGCGGCGTTCTTCCTCGCCACGGGCATCGACCTTGCAACCGCGATGGGCGCGGAGGGGGAACACAAGGCGGCGATCCGGAGAAGGGTTCAGCGCCTGCTCGAACGCGAAAGGCTCCGCGGCGGAGCCCGGCACTGGAGCTACGACCTCAACCGTCACATCGCCCTGAAGCAGGCGCTCGCATTCATCGATCTTGGTTTGCCCGCCGGCGAATGCACGAAAGCAAAAACGGCGCCCGAAGACGCCGTCTTGACACTTGGCACGATGACCGCTTGATCAGCGCGTCTTGCGCTTGCGGCCGAGACCCATCTTCTTGGCGAGCTGCGAACGGGCAGCCGCATAGTTCGGTGCGACCATCGGATAGTTGGCATCGAGGCCCCACTTCTCGCGGTACTGGTCGGGCGTAAGTCCGTAGTGGGTCATGAGATGACGCTTCAGCGACTTGAACTTCTTCCCGTCTTCGAGGCAGACGATGTAGTCGTCGTGTATCGACTTTTTCGGGTTCACCGCCGGCTTGGGCTTCTCGGTGGGCACCTGTTCCGTGCCAGAGCCGACGCGGCCGAGCGCGCTGTGGATGTCGGCGATCAGGTTCGGGAGTTCCCCGGCAGGAACTGGATTGTTGCTCACGTAGGCGGCGACGACGTCGGCAGTAAGTTCGATGAGCATGTTACCGCTCATAGCACTGGATTCGGGTAGTTCCATGGTTTTCAGGCCCCAGTTCGAGGATGGTCGATTGCGTTCGGCGTTCTTACGCGCCGATCAACGGCGATGTGCGAAATAGGAATTCTACGATTCGCATATCGGCTAGATAATTGAAGCAATCAAAGTTTCAAGTCAATTCAATACAGCAGTTAAGAAAAAAATCTGTCTGGTTACTAGTGTATTGTTCGAGATTGACCCTGCGGAATACAACCTCTGCGCGTTTTCCGGGGCGCTTGGTAAGATCGGTGATAGGGATACATTACAAAGTTGTAACATTGACCAATTCTCAGGCATCGGGGTCCCTGGATTGTTGCGGCATCTCGTCGTGGACGGATCCTTCCCAGAGAGGATAGCCGGCCGCATAGGCCGCCTTTGCCAGGAGATGCGCCGAAATCGGGGCCGTCAGCAGAAAGAAGACGAAGCCGGCCAGCGCGCGCGTGGCGATCGTGGTTTCGTCCGTATAGACAGCCAGGGCGATCAGCATCACGCCCGAACCAAGCGTTCCCGCCTTCGACGCGGCATGCATCCGGGTGTAGAATTCCGGCAACCTGAGCAGGCCGATCGAGGCAACCAGCGCGAACCCCGATCCCACGATGATCAGGATGCCGGCCAGATAGTTCTGGATGATGTCGATCATGAACTCGCCTCCGGCCGTCGGTGTTCCAGCGGTTCGCTCCCGGATTGCAGCTCCCCGTCGACCTCGCGATCGCGCCCACGATTCATCACGAAGCGCGCGAAGGCGACGGTAGCCAGGAACCCGACGAGACCCAGCGCGATCGCAACATCGACGTAGAGAGTCACCCCCGTCTTGATGCCGATGACGGCGATGAAGCCGATCGCGACCGCCACGAGCATGTCGAGCCCGACGATGCGATCCGGCAAGGTCGGCCCGCGCACGACGCGCAACACCGTCACGAGAAACGATAGGCTGAGCAGCGCCAGCGCCAAGTATACCGCGCCGGTCAGGAACGCTTCGCTGGCGTTCATCGAAACGCCTCCATGATCTTGCGCTCGAAACCGTTCGCGATGTCGAGCCGCGTCTGGTCCGGGTCCGAGCAGTCCAGCGCATGCACGTAAAGGAAGCGCCGATCTTCCGAAACGTCCACCGAGAGCGTTCCCGGGGTCAGTGTGATGAGGTTCGCCAGCAGCGTGATCTCGAACTCGCGGTCGACCTTCAACGGATAGGCGAAGATGCCGGGCTTCAGGTCCATCCGCGGCTGCACGACCAGCACGGCGACGCGCCAGGAGGACAGGACCAGTTCGTAGAGGAACAGGGCGAAAAGCGACACGACGCGGCGCGTCCGCCGGAAGTAGCCGAGAGAGCCGGCCTGCTCGCGGATCAGATAGAGCGCGCCGGCGCCGAGAACGAACCCGAAGAGGAAGTTCGAGATGGTTGCCGAACCAGTGACGGCCACCCATGCGAGCGCAAGCAGGATGTTGATCAGATAGATCGTCATGATCCTCCTCCGGGCGGGAACACCGCATCGAGATAGGAAGCGGGATCGGCAAGGCCGGCGGCCGCGGCGGCGGCGAGCCGGAGGAACGGCTCGGGATAGACGCCGATCGCGATTGCGGGAACGATCAGCGCGGCAAGGACGCCGTATCCCGCCCCGGGGCTGATCGCCCGCTCGGCATCGGTGCGCTCGACCGTCTCGCCGGCATCCATCCGCCAGAACGAAAGTGCAAAGACGCGTCCGAGCGCGATGACCGTCAGGATGCTGCTCACGAGGATGGCGGAAGCCAGCCACCAGGCCCCGCTCTCGATCGAGGCCTTGACGAGCATGACCTTCGGCCAGAGCCCGGAAAGCGGCGGAAGGCCGGCAGCGGCCAGCACAAGAAGCAGCGCCATGGCGGCCAGCAGCGGATGGCTGCGATAGAGCCCCGCGGTCTCGTGCAGGGAGTAGCTTCCGCCGGCCTCGTGCATGAGCCCGGCAAGGAGATAGAGCGCGGTCATCACGAGGATCGAATGGACTGCGTAGAGAATGGTGCCGGTCACGCCAAGCGGCGTCCCCAGCGCCAGGCCGGAAAGCATCACTCCGATACCGGAAATGACGACGAAGCCGATGATCCTGCGCACGTCGGACTGGGCGAGCGCGCCGAGGATGCCAAGCAGCATGGTGGCGACCGCGATCCAGCCGATCAGGCCGGAAAGGACTTCCCGCTCGACCGGGAACAGGGTCATCATCGTGCGCAGCAGCGCATAGATCCCGACCTTGGTCAGCAGTCCGCCGAAGAGCGCGGACGTCACGATGCGCGGCGTGTGGTAGGAGGCGGGCAGCCAGTAGTTAAGGGGAAACGCGGCGGCCTTCATCCCGAACGCCAGCAGGTAGAGCGTCGCGATCGTCATCAGCGGACCCGTCTCGCGCAATCCCTCCGCCTTGCGCGCGATGTCGGCCATATTGAGGGTCCCGAAGGTCCCGTAGAGCATGCCGGTCGTGATCAGGAAGACGGTCGTGGCGACGAGGTTGAGCACCGCGTACTTGGTCGCGCCGTCGATCTGCCGCCGCTCCGACCCGAGGACCAGGAGCCCAAAGGACGAGATGACGAAGACCTCGAACCAGACGTAGAGGTTGAAGATGTCCCCCGTCAGGAAGGCGCCGTCGACGCCCGCCACCATTAGGAGGAGGAACGAGTAGAAGCCGTAGCGCCGGCCGGTCACGTTGATGTCGCGCAGGGCGAAGACGGCGGCGACGGTCGCCACGAAGGTTGCGGCTGTGGCAAACGTGGCACCCAGCACGTCGGCGTTGAAGGTGATGCCGAACGGCGGCAGCCATCGTCCCATGGTCATCACGAGCGGCCCTTCTGAGACCACGCGCGCCAGCAGGAAAGCCGAGGACAGGAAGCTCGCAAAGAGAAAGAGGAACGCCAGGACGGCGTGAACCCGCGTCCGGTGGCGGACCATCAGGAGCAGCGCCCCGCCGAGTATCGGCAGGGCGACGGGCGCGATCACCAGCCAGTCGGCGAGCGCCGTCGCGCCGGCGATGTGCGCCGCAGCCGTATCGATGGACGTCGCTCCTGGAGCCGCCATGTCTGTCTCAGTAGCCCAGAGGAGGAAGGCTCTCGCCTTCGGGTTCGGCGACGCGCATCTCGTCCGTGTCGTCCGTGCCGAGTTCCTGGTAGGCGCGATAGGCCAGGACCAGCAGGAAGGCGAAGAACGAGAAGGAGATCACGATCGCGGTCAGGATCAGGGCCTGCGGCAGCGGGTTCGCGACGACGCTCTCGATGCGCTCCGCACCGGCAGGAATGATCGGCGGCACTTCACGCACAATGCGGCCCGCGGTGAAGATCGTCATGTTGACGGCATTGCCGAAGATGACGATGCCGAGCAGAACCCGGATGATGTGCTTCGACAGCATCAGGTAGATCGCGACGGCGTAGAACAGTCCGACGAGGCCGGCGAGCGCGGTTTCCATCAGTCCCGCTCCCTTTCCTCGAGCGCCAAAGCGATCGAGGTGATCGATCCTACCACGACGAAATAGACCCCGATGTCGAAGAAAAGGATGGTGGAGAGGTCGAGCGATACACCGAACAGGTTCACCGACGTCCAGATCCCCGTGAGGAAGGGCACGCCCTTGGCGAGCGAAACGAACCCCGACATCGCCGAGAGGAACAGCCCGAAGCCGGCCAGGCCCATTGGATGGAAGTAGAGCGCCCGGCGCACCGGCGCCACGCCGCAGGCGATGCCGTAGATGGCGAAGGCGGACGCGGCGATCAGGCCGCCGATGAAGCCGCCGCCCGGTTCGTTGTGGCCGCGCAGGAGCACGAACACGGAAAACAGCACCATAAGGCTGGTGAGATAGGGCGCCGTCGTGCGGAAGATCACCGTGCGCATGTCAGCCCTTCGCCTCCGCGGCGGGTTCGGACCGCGGCACGCGGATGCGGATCAGCGCCAGGATCGCCAGCCCGGCGATCATGACCACGGCGATCTCGCCCAGCGTGTCGAGGCCGCGGAAATCGACGATGATGACGTTCACGACGTTACGCCCATGGGCGACCACGTAGGAGTAGGTGTTGAAGAATTCCGTAAGCGTGGCGTCGAACGGGACTTGGGTCACCTTGAGCAGCAGCATCGCGAACCCCGCCCCGCAAGCGCCAGATACGGCCACGTCCAGAAGTTTCTCCGGCGTCGGACGGTGATCGCTCGGGTGCAGGCGCAGTCGCGTCATGACGAGAGCCAGGATGACGACCGACAGGGTTTCCACCATGAACTGCGTGAAGGAGAGGTCGGGCGCTCCGAACAGCATGAAAAGCAGCGCCACGGCGAAACCCTGTATGCCGAGCGAGACAATCGCCGTCAGCCGGTCCGCGGCGTAGGCGACGGCGCCGAGCCCGATCACCGCGATCAGGATGATGGTCCATTCGTAGAAAGCGAGATCCGGGAACGCTGGCCAGGCCGGCAATTCGCCGGACGCGATCATCGGCACCCAGAGCGCCAGCGCGATCATGATGAAGGTCACGGTCATGTAGACCTCGAGCCGGCCGTTCTGGACGATGGCCGTGACCCCGGCCGAAAACCGCACGAGCCCGCGCATGAACTGGTCGAAACCGCGATCCGGTCCCCAGCCGATCGCCCGCAGGATGCCGGCCATCGCGGCCCTCGCGCGGTCGAGGAAGAGGTAGATCGCCACCCCGAGAAGCACCGTCACCACGGAGAGAACGAGCGGCAGTCCGACATGCGGAACCACGGAGATGTAGACCTCCACCGGCGCACCAGCGACGGCGGACGCCATGGGGCTCGAGAGATACTGGTGCGATACGCCGGAGAAGATCGCGGTAGCGAGGCCTACGACCGCCAGCGTCAGGGGCCCCAGCCAGAGCAGGACCGGCCCCTCGTGCGGGTGCTTCGGCGTCTCGCGCAACTCTCCGAAGAAGGGCTTGATGGCGACTGCGAAGCCGATGACGAACATCAGCGCGTTGCCGGCGATGGCGACCAGCGTGAACACGGAATTCCAACCGCCGGAAAAGTTCAGCGCCGCGTAGATCTCCTCCTTGGCCAGGAAGCCGAAGAAGGGCGGCAGCCCGCCC
>CATMOC010000136.1 GCA_950071955.1 uncultured Mesorhizobium sp.
TCGGAGCCGACCTGATCCGTCGCGCACCAATATTGCGCTGGCTTCGCCGCCGCATTATGGCTTGCCGCAAAGACGTTTCCAGGGACAGGACATGGAAGGCAAAGGCGAAACAAAGCCGGGTATCAACACGCGCCTCGCGCATGCCGGACACGACCCGCGTTCGTTTCACGGCTTCGTCAACCCGCCGGTCGTGCATGCCTCGACGGTGCTGTTTCCCGACGCAGCCACGATGGCCGCGCGCAACCAGAAATACACCTACGGTACACGCGGAACGCCGACGACGGACGCGCTGGCCGATGCCATCAACGAGCTGGAAGGCTCGGCCGGAACGATCGTGGTTCCGTCGGGGCTCGCGGCTGTCACGATCCCGCTGCTGGCGTTCCTCTCGGCCGGCGACCACGTTCTGATTGTCGATTCGGTCTATCACCCAACAAGGCGTTTCGCCGACACCATGCTCACGAGGCTCGGCGTCGAGGTGCAGTACTACGACCCTCTCGTCGGCGCCGGGATAGCGGCTCTGATGAAGCGGAACACCAAGGTAGTGTTCACCGAGTCGCCGGGCTCGAACACGTTCGAGATGCAGGATATTCCCGCCATCGCTTCGGTCGCCCGGGAGCGCGGGGCCGTCGTCATGATGGACAATTCCTGGGCGACGCCCGTCCACTTCCGGCCGCTCGACCACGGTGTCGACATCTCGATCCATGCGGCGACCAAGTACCTGGCCGGGCATTCCGACGTGCTCATGGGGACCGTTTCGGCAAACGAGCGCTGTTGGGCACAGTTGCACGAGACGTTTCTGACCCTCGGGTGCTGTCCTGCCCCCGACGACGTCTATCAGGTGCTGCGCGGGCTGCGCACTCTGGGCGTGCGGCTGGAGCGGCACCAGAAGAGCGCGCTGGAGATCGCGCGCTGGCTGGAAGGTCAGCCGGGCGTAGCCCGGGTGCTCTATCCGGGGCTCGAGAACGATCCGGGGCATGCGATCTGGAAACGCGATTTCTCCGGCGCCAGCGGCACTCTTTCGATCGCGCTCGACGGTGGCGGAACGAAGAATGCGCACGCCTTCCTCGATGCCCTGAAACTGTTCGGCCTCGGCTACTCCTGGGGAGGTTACGAGAGCCTCGCAGTTCACGTCTCGCTGCGCGACCGGACCGTCACAAAGAACGATTACGAAGGGCCGTTGATCCGGCTTCAGATCGGGATCGAGGACGTCGCGGACATCAAGGCGGATCTGGCGCGGGGCCTGGCGGCGGCGCGGGCGGCCGGAGACGGCCAAGAGGCATAGGCGCGACGATAGACACCCATACGGAGAGTGACGCTCCCTCCGATTGCACGCAACTGCCCCTATCGGGCGGCTCGGACCTTTCTGCGCTGTTCAGCGATCGAACCTGATCTCGCGGGTACCCGTCCGGCGGAGCATTCCTGCAAGGGCAAGCAGGACGGCACCGGTTGCCGCGAGCGCCCATAGCGAGCTCGAGAATCCGCCGCTCCGGTCCGAGAGCAGGCCGATCACGGTCGGGCCGAGAACGCCGCCGATCTCAGCCGCGACGAAGAACATGCCGCCGAGCAGGCCATGCCGTTCGCCCTTGATGCCCGGCAGTTCGAACAGGAGCAGCATGACGATCGCGGTGGCCGAGGTGCGCGCGATCCCCAGCAGCACGAGCGACACCACCAGCGTCGACCCGGGCGGCAGCAGGAGGAGAAGGCTGGCGACCGACATGCCGACGAAGATCAGCGCGATCAGCGCCAGCCGCCGCCCGGCGACTGCGAAGCGCGGTACGACCAGTGAACCGGCGATGCCGACGATCTGCGTCAGCGACGCCCAGGTTCCCGCCTCGTCGGCCGACAACCCCTTGGCGCGAAGGATTTCCGGCAGCCAGTTGTTGATGCCGTGATTGACCAGGAAGATGCCGACCCCCATCGCCAGCAGGATCTGAACCGCGGGCGCGCTGAGGAGCCGGCCGGCCGAGCGCAGGTCGAAAGCGCGGTATGCCCTCCCGCCGGCTACGGTGCCCGGATTGGTCAGCGGATGGCTGGCGATCACGAACCAGATGGCCCCGGCCCCGAAAGCCATGGCGGCGTTGGCGAACATGACCATGCGCCAGTCCTGGTCGAAGAGAGGCATCAGAACGCTGGTCATGAGCGCCAGCGAGGCGGCGCTGCCGAGCGCCGGCCCGGACGTGTAGATGCCGATCGCGGTTCCGCGGCCGCGCCCCTCGAACCATTTTGCCGTAAGCTTCGGCGCGCCGACCGAGATCAGCGGTCCGCCGACGCCGAACAGGCCGACCGCAGCGAAAAGGGACACCTCGTCCCAGGCAAGTCCGCGCAGAAGCGCCGAAAGGCCGACGAGGGCGCTGCCGACCAAAAGCGACCAGCGCGGCGTCAACCGGTCGAGGAGAATGCCGCACGGGATTGCGGCGCCGATATAGACCAGCGGCCACGCGCCGAGGATCGCTCCCATTCCGGTGTTGGAAATGCCTAGTTCGGCGCTGATGACGGGAATGAGCGGCGCCATCGATGCCGCGACGAGGCCGAAGCAGAAATAGACCAGCCAGATGCCGCCGAGCAGAACCCAGCGGTATCCCGGGCCGGCGTCGCGGCCGATTTCCCCCGGCAAGGCCGCTTCACCCACCGGCCGGTTTTGCGGATTGGACCGTCGCCGCGCCGCCTGAGAACGGCATCTTCGAGGCCAGCAGGATCTCCGTCGTCGCGCGCAGATGATCGGCGAGCAGCCTCTTCGCCCGCACGCTGTCGCGCGCCAGCACAGCCGCGGTGATCGCCCGGTGCTCGGCGTCGATGTCGCGGTCGTATTCGGCGAACGGACCGGAGAGGCGCCGGTAGCGTTCCGACTGCACGAAGAGCTGCTTGCGCAGCTTCAGCCACCAGCTGTTGGTGCAGGCCGAAGTAATTTCGTCGTGAAAGCGTTCATGGTAGCGGTGCCACGTGTCCGCCTCCGGACTGCCGGGATTGGCCACCGCGTGGCTGAGCTTCGAGAGCTGGTGCGCCACGGAAAGCACCCTGCCCTCCCACGCCAGATCGCCGTTGGCGATGGAGGATTCCAGGCACGTCAATTCGACCGCGATGCGCGCCTCGGTCAGATCGATGAGATCCTGGCGCGAGATCAGCGAGACGGAAAAACCGCGCTGCGGCTCGGCCGCCACCAACCCCTCCGACGTGAGCCGGGCAAGCGCCTCCCGAACGGCGCCGAGACTGGCGTCGAATTCTTCCTTCAGCGAATCGATGCGCAGCTTCTGGCCGGGGCGGAAACGCGCGGTGATGATCGCGTTGCGCAGCCTCTCATAGGTGCGCGACGTCATGCTCTTGTGGACGGTGACGTCGTCCATATCGTCGAGGGTCTTCATGGCCCTACGTTATCCCAATCTGACAAAGGGGAAAATGTATTTTTTGTTGACGCATGCTTTTTGTTGACGTAAGTGCATTGCAGTTCACGCGGTTCGAATAGGAGGGGTTGTGCGGTTCCTGAGCTACGAAATCGATGGCGTCGGCGGTCTTGCGGTGGATACGGGCGGCGGTGAATACCGCGGCCTCCTCGCTTCTGCCGATGCGTTCCCGGGAACGCTCGACGACATCGTCCGCAGCGGGGATTTCGCCGGAGCAGCAGCAAGGCTGAAGTCCGGCGCGCCGGTCGACCCCGCCACCGCGGCCCATCGCCCCCCGCTGACACGCGCCGGAAAAATCCTTTGCGTCGGGCTCAACTACATGGATCACGCGGCCGAAAGCGCCATGCAGGCGCCCGACTTCCCGACCGTGTTCGTGCGCTTCAACACCGGGCTGGTCGGCCACGGCGCCCCGCTGATCAGGCCGAAAGTCTCGGACAAGTTCGACTACGAGGGCGAGATGGTCGCGGTGATCGGCAAGTCCGGCCGCGAGATCGCAGAGGCGGATGCGCTCGACCACATCGCCGGCTATTCGGTCTTCAACGACGGCTCCATCCGAGACTTCCAGCTGCGCACGCCGCAATGGACGATCGGCAAGAATTTCGACGGGACCGGCGGCTTCGGCCCGGTCTTCGTTGCCGCCGACGAGCTGCCCGCGGGCGGGGCCGGGCTTCACATCGAGACCCGTCTCAACGGCGCGGTCATGCAGAGCGCCAGCACAGCCGACCTGATCTTCGACGTGAAGAAGCTGGTCTCGCTCATCAGCATCGCCATGACGCTCGAGGTCGGCGACATCATCGTCACGGGAACGCCGTCGGGTGTCGGCGCGGCGCGCAAGCCGCCCGTCTTCATGAAGCCGGGAGACGTCTGCGAAGTCGAGATCGAGTGCATCGGAACCTTGAGGAACCCGGTCGTCGCGCAGGCGGGATAAGCGTAGACACTGCGGCGATCGGCATGCGGGAGGAGCGTGTGAGCACCAACGAATTCGATGTCGCCATCATCGGCGGAGGGCCGGTCGGACTGGCGCTCGCGACCGAACTGACGGCGCGCGGCCATACCGCCTGCGTGATCGAGCAGAACGACCGCGTCGGCGTGCAGCCGCGCGCCAAGACCACCAACGTGCGCACCATGACCCACATGCGGCGCTGGGGACTGGCGCCGGAAATGCGCCGCCGCTCGCCGCTGCGGCCCGATTTTCCGCGCCGCGTCAGGTTCGCGACCGGCCTCTTCGGCCGCGACATCTATAGTTTCGACAACGCGTTCTGTGCGTCGCCCGTGCGTGACGAGCGTTTTCCCGAGCATGCGGAGTTCATCCCGCAATACGTCGTCGAAGGCATCCTCCTCGACCACGTCAGGGCGCAGCCGCTCGCCACGGTCCGGTTCAACACGCGGCTAGAGGAGATCGAGCAGCGGCCTTCCGGCGGCGTGACCGCCAGGGTCCGTAACCTCGAGACGGACGAGAGCGGGATGGTCACGGCGCGGTTCCTCGTCGGCGCCGACGGAGCCCGCTCGACGGTACGCAAGCTGCTCGGCATCCAGATGCAGGGCCTGCACTCGCTGATCTCCTTCATCACGCTCATCCTGCGCATTCCCGGCCTCAACGCCGATCCGGAGCTGGAGCATGCCCTGTTCCACTGGCTTGTCAGCCCCGAAGCGCCTTGCGTCATGGGACCGATGGACAGGCAGGACGTCTGGTTCTGGGGCATGCCGCAGCGGCCGGGACGGGAAATGACAGACGAGGAGCTGCTCGTGTTCGTCCGCAAGGCGATGCGCAGGGACTTCGACATGGAGATCCTCGCCCGCGATCCGTGGACGGTCCACAAGCTCTTGGCCGATCGCTATCGCTCCGGCGACATATTCCTCGCCGGCGACGCCTGCCACCTGCATTCGCCGTTCGGCGGCCACGGCATGAACCTCGGCATTTCCGATGCCGTCGATCTCGGCTGGAAACTCTCCGCCGTCCTGGAAGGCTGGGCCGGCGACGATTTGCTCGACAGCTACGAGATCGAACGCAAGCCGGCGCACCAGCTGGTGATCGACACCTCGACCGAGAATGTCGGCGCGCTCAGCGACAAGTTCCTGGCGCCGGCGCTCGACGACGACACGCCAGAGGGCGACGAAGCGCGCAAGGTCGCCGCCGAGGCGGTGGAGGAGGCCAAGGCGCCGGAATTCCGTTCGCTCGGCGTCGTCCTTGGATATCGGTACGAATCTTCGCAGATCGCGGACGAAGAGGACGGCACGCCGCCGGAGTTCGCCGTCACGCAGTACACGCCATCGGCCTATCCCGGTGTGCTTGCCCCGCATGCCTGGCTGGGCGACGGCTCTTCGCTCTACGATCACTTCGGCAAAGGCTTCACGCTGCTGCGGCTCGGCCACGCGGACGATAAGGCGGAGCGGGCATTGCAGTCGGCCGCAGCGGACATGAAGCTGCCCCTCACGCTTTTCGCGCCGCACGAGACGGCGGTGCGCGAACTCTACGGCGCCGATTACACGCTCGTGCGCCCCGACCAGCACGTCGCCTGGCGCGGCGACCGCATCCTGTCGCCCGAAGCGCTGCTCGACCGCGTGCGCGGCAAGCGGGCGTTCGAACCACGATCCGCGGCAACCATAAACAAAGGGAGAGGATGATGATCAAGCTTACGAGACGCGGGTTCGTAGCGGCAGCGGCCGCCACGCTCGCCATGCCGGCGATCGGGCGCGCGCAGCAGACGAAACTGAAGCTGTCGCACTACCTGCCGCCGCAGCATCAGATCAACACGGAACTGAACCGCTGGGCCGGCGAGGTTCGCGAGAAATCGGGCGGCGCGGCCGACATCGAGGTGTTTCCGGCCGGGCAGATGGGCCCACCGCCGCGCCAGTTCGATCTCGCGCGCACCGGCGTGTCGGATATCTCCTTCGTCTTCACGGCGCTGACGCCCGGGCGGTTCCCGCTGGTCGATGCCCTGTCGATCCCGTTCCTGTTCGCAAACGAAAACGGCGACCCGATTTCCACCGCCGAGGCGTCGCGCATCGCCACGTCTCTGAAGGAGCGGACGGCGCAGGAGTTCCAAGGGATCGACCTCCTCTACGCCGTCGTGACGACCTCGGGCGGATGGTTCATGCGCGACAAGCTCATCAAGACGCCCGGCGACATGAAGGGCTTGCGCATCCGTCCCACCAGTGCCGCCGCCGCCGCCCAGATCACCGCGCTCGGCGCGTCGCCTGCCACCATCCCGCCGACCGAACTGGCCGACGCCATCGCCAAGGGCGTCGTCGACGGCGCGATCTTCAATTTCGAGGGCGGCAAGGCATTCCAGCTCCAGCAGTCGGTGAAGAAGGTCAGCACGCTGGCCAACTCCGTCGGCTACTTCGCCTTGGTGATGAACAGCGACAGGCTTGCCGGTCTGCCCGAGGAGGGCAGGAAGGCGATCGTCGAGACCACCGGACCGGATGCCGCCGCGCGCGTCGGCGGCCTCTACGACGCGGCCGAGGTGGCCGGCCGCAAGTTCATGGAGGAGGCCGGCGTCGAGGTCGTCGACCTGCGCGGCGACGCCGCCAACGCGTTCCGGGAGGCGTTGCAGCCGGTCGCCGAGAAGCAGATCGCCGAGCTGAAGGCGGCGGGCCACGACATCGACGGCCTGATCGCCGACATCAAGGCGAAGATGGCCGAGCTCTGACCATGGCTGGGCGCGCCCTCGAACGGCTGATCCGCTTCTGCACGTTTGTCGGCGCGCTCGCCATCGCCGTGATGATGCTCGCGACCTGCTGGGACATCGTCGCCCGCTGGGCCGCGAACAGGCCGCTGCACGGCGTGGTGGAACTGGTCGAGATCATGGTGCTCGCAAGCGCCATGCTCGGCCTTCCCGAGACATTCCTGCGCGACGAGCAGATCCGCGTCGACCTCGTCGACAGCTTCCTCTCGCAGCGCGCGCTCGCCCTCCTCAAGATCGTTGCGCTAATGCTTTCGGTCGTCCTGCTCGCGATCATCGCCGTCAACGTCTACCAGCCGATGGTGGACGCCTATCGGTTCGGCGACCTTAAATACGATCTCGGCGTGCCGCTCTATCCGCTCTATGGCCTGATCATATTCGCCTTCGCCGCATCGATCCTGAGCTGCGCGGCCGCGCTGGTTCGCGAACTGGGAACCGGGGAGCAATAGGCCGATGTCGCCCGTGGCGCTGAGCTGGATCGGCATCGCCGTCCTGGTCGTCCTCATCATGCTGCGCATACCCGTGGCCGTGGCGCTCGGCCTCGTTGGCTTCATCGGCTACGGGCTGATCGACGGCATCCACCGGGCGAGCCTGACCGCCGGCTCGGCGCCGATCGAACTCGCGCAGGCATACTCGTTTTCCGTCGTGCCGCTGTTCACGCTGATGGGCGCGGTGGCCGCCTCGGCCGGCCTGTCGTCCGACCTCTTCAGGGCCGGCAACGCCGTCCTGCGGGGCACGCGCGGCTCGCTCTCGATCGCCTCGATCTTCGCCTCCGCCCTCTTCGGCGCGGTCTGCGGTTCCTCGGTGGCGACCGCGCTCACCATGAGCAAGGTCTCTATCCCGCAGATGCTGGCCGCCGGATACCGGCCGAGCCTCGCGGCCGGCTCGGTCGCGGCCGGCGGCACGCTCGGCATCCTCATCCCGCCGTCGCTGATCCTGATGATCTACGCCATCATCGCCCAGCAATCGGTCGCCGAACTGTTCATGGCTGCGCTGGTGCCCGGCCTGATCCTGACGGTGCTCTACTGCATCGTGGCGCTCATCCTCGTTCGGCTCACGCCCGAGGGGGCCGGGACGGGCGGCGGAATGGTTGCCGCGACCGAGCCCATCCTGCCGGCGCTCGGCCGCATATGGCACGTCGTCCTGCTTTTCGTCGTCACCCTGGGCGGCATCTATACGGGCTGGTTCACGCCGACCGAGGCGGCCGCCGTGGGCGCGCTCGGCGCGCTGCTGCTCGGGCTGGCGCTCGGGCGGATGAATCTCCGCGATCTGGCGCTCTCCTTCACCGAGACCGTGCGCCTGGTGGCGAGCATCATCTTCATCGTCATGGCGTCGACGATGTTTTCCTATTTCATCG
>CATMOC010000137.1 GCA_950071955.1 uncultured Mesorhizobium sp.
AGATGATCGGCGGGGAGGTGGTGCCGATGTCGCCAAAGGGCGCCCGGCACGAGCTGGTGAAGGTCGATCTCAACCGGCATCTCCAGAAGATCGTAGCCGACGACTTGTCCGTCGGTCAGGAAACCACGCTATGGCTGGACGAGACCAGCTTCGTCGAGCCTGATTTCTGTATCTGGCCGCGCTCGATCGCGCCGGTGGAGCAGGGCGGCCATGACGTGCTGTTGGCGATCGAGATCGCCGACACGAGCCTTGCCTACGATCTCGGCCGCAAGGTCGGCATCTATGCCGCATACGGCGTGGCGGAGGTCTGGGTGGTCAACGCGCTGACGCTGGTGACGCGGGTGCATCGCGCGCTAGGCGCGGAAGGATACCGCGACATCTTCGAGGTGGCGCCGGATGGCGATCTCGCTTCGGTTCGTCGGCCGGAGATCCGGCTCAACCTCGCCGGTCTGGGCCTCGCGCCGGATCCCGAAGGCTGAGCCACAAGCCCGCATACCCCAATCCCGCCTGACGATCTCTACCAACGGTCCCGGCCTGACCGAACTCACCGACCGGGCAGCGGCGTTCGTGCGCGAGACGGGCGTCGAGGAGGGGCTGCTCACGGTCTTCGTGCGCCACACCTCCTGCTCACTGCTGATCCAGGAGAACGCCGATCCCGACGTGCGGCGCGATCTGGAAACATTCTTCCGGCGCCTCGTGCCGCCCGCCGACGATCCTTCGATGCGCTGGATCGTGCATACGACCGAGGGGCCCGACGACATGCCCGCGCACATTAGGGCGGCGCTGACGCAGACCTCGCTTTCGATCCCCGTCGCCGGCGGCCGCATATTGCTCGGCACCTGGCAGGGAATCTACCTCTTCGAGCATCGCTCCCGGCCACACCGGCGCGAGATCGTGCTAAATTTGATGCAATGACCGGCGCGCTTTCCGAGGCGGGCCGGACCGACATGAAGAGGAGAGGGCGCCGATGTCATTCTTGAAACGGCTGTTCGGCATCGGCGGCGGCGGTGATGCCGGTCCCGAAGAAGCAGCGACCGCGGGCGAGCAGGAATACAAGGGCTACCTGATCCGCGCCACGCCATTCAAGGCCGACGGCCAGTACCAGACCTGCGCCATCCTCTCCAGGGAGGTCGGCGGGGAGATGAAGGAGCACCGGCTGATTCGCGCCGACCGTTTCGCCTCGCTAGACGATGCGGTCGACGTCTCCTTCCGCAAAGCACGCCAGATGATCGACGAGCAGGGCGACCGGCTCTTCGGCTGAGCGGCTGGAACCGGGCCCCATTCTTTCGCCCGATCAACCGTCACGCGCCGCCGCGCCGCGATCCCGGTTGAACTCCTTCCGGCATCGTGCACATTAGGACGCCCATCGGGGTGGGGTAGGGCGCCCCTCCGGGGATGAGGGCGAAGGCACCGCGACTTTGGAACGCAATCTTCTCAAATTCATCTGGAAGAACTCGCGTCTGAAGCAGGCGTGGCTGCTCTTCGTCATCATCGCGTCCATGCCCTTCTATTTCCTCTCGCTCGAACTGCCCAAGCAGATCGTCAACGGGCCGATCCAGGGCGAAAACTTCGACGCGATCGGCGCGACCCAGCCCTTCCTCCGAATCCCGATGCCGTATGGAGAGACATTCTTTGGCCGCGAGGTGATCCTGTTCGACGGGTTCCAGTTCGGCCGCATCGAGATGCTCTTCGCGCTCTGTACCGCCTTCATGTTCTTCGTCTTCCTGAACGGCTGGTTCAAGCTCTACACCAACACCTACAAGGGCAAGCTCGGCGAGGAGGTGCTGCGCCAGCTGCGCTACACGCTGCTCGACCGCGTGCTGCGTTACCGCGTCGCGCGCTTCCGCAACCTGAAGGGCGCCGAGGTTTCGTCCGTCATCAAGGACGAAGTCGAGCCGCTCGGCGAATTCGTCGGCGACGCCTTCTCGCTGCCGCTGTTCCTCGGCGGGCAGGCGGTGACCGGGCTGCTCTTCCTGTTCCTGCAATCGATCTATTTCGGGCTCCTGACGATCGCGATCGTGGCCTTCCAGATCTGGATCATCCCGCGCATGCGCCGCAAGCTGATCGCGCTCGGCCGGCAGCGGCAGATGCAGGCGCGCAGGTTGTCGGGGCAGGTGGCCGAAACCGTCGACATGGCGGCCGACATCCACGTCAACGATATGTCGAACTACGCGCGCGCGCGCCACTACGGGCTGTTGCAATCGATCCTGAGCATCCGCTTCGAGCTCTACCAGCGGAAGTTCACGGTCAAGTACATCAACAACCTGTTGATGCAGTTCCTGTCGTTCCTTTTCTATCTGATCGGCGGCTATTTCGTCATCACGGGACGGCTGGACATCGGCCAGCTGGTGGCCGTCATAGCCGCCTACAAGGACCTTCCCGGGCCGATCAAGGGACTGATCGACTACGACCAGATCCGGCTGATGAACGAAGCGCGCTACGAGCAGACCGTCGACAGCTTCCGCGACGACGGGCTGATCGAAGCCGAGCTCCAGCGCATGCCGCACGAGCCGGTGCCGCGCCTCACGCAGGGCTTCGAGCTGGACCATGTGCGGCTCGAGGACGAGACCGGACGCACGGTCGCCGACAATCTCCGCATGCGGATCGCGCCGTCCGACAGGATCGCGATCGTGACGAACGGCCAGGATGCGGCCCGCATCGCGGCGAACGTCTTCGCCGCCTCGCTGGTGCGGCTGGTGCAGCCGGCCGCGGGCACGATCGCCCTGGAGAGCCGGCCGCTCGAGGAACATCCCGAAAGCCTCACGGGCCGGCGGATCGGCTATGCCGACAGCGGCAGCTATTTCCCGGCGGGCACGATCAACGACAATCTGCTGATGGTCGTGAAGAACCAGCCTGTCGGCTCGGCCACGGGCCGCGAGCCGCCGCCGCAAAAAGTCTCGGCCGGCATGCTCAACGAAGTTCCGCCGGACCCGAACGCGGAATGGATCAATCTCGCCGACCTCGGCCTCGCCGATTCGGAGGCGCTCGACCGGCACGTCGCGGGCGTGCTCGAACTTTCGGGACTGTCGCGGCAGATCCAGGACCTCGGCCTCATCGGCACCGTCGATCCGGCGGCGAACCCGGTCTTCTGCGACAAGATCGTCCAGGTGCGGCGTGAGTTCCGCGAGAATGCCTCCAGCCTTGGCGTCGAGGGCATCGTGCAGTCCTTCCATCCCGATCTCTACAACGTCCAGGCGACCATCGGCGAGAACCTCCTGTTCGGAACCGCCAGCGATCCCGCATGGACGCCGGCGAACCTCAACAGCAATCCCGTCGTGCTGAAGGTCCTTGAGAAGCACGGCCTGCGAACGGCCTTCCAGGACATGGGCCAGCGCATTGCCGAAGCGCGGATCGAGCTCTTCGGCGATCTCGCTCCCGACAGCAAGATCTTCGAGACGGTCGCCGACGTGAGCTTCGAGGAGGTCGCACGCCTGAAAGCGATCGTGGCGCGCCTCAAGATGGCGGAGCGGCAGGAGCCCGGGCGCGACAGCAAGACCGAGATGGCGCGCGGCAAGTCCGCGCGCGGCACCGACGACCGGCAGGAGGTCTTCAAGCTCGCCTTCGATTATTGCGAGGCGCAGAGCCGCTTCGGCGTGCTCGACGCCGCGACCGAGCAGGAAATCCTCGCCGCGCGCCGCGACCTGCACGAGGAAATCCAGGCCATGGAGGTCGCGCCGGTCTTCTTTCACGATCCCGACCGCTACAACCCGACCGCGACCGTGCTCGACAACATCCTGCTCGGCCGCATCTCGTCGACCGTTGTCGACGGCAAGGAGAAGGTGTTGGCCGCCGTCCAGGAACTCGTCGGTCAGACGGGCATCTCCGGCGGCCTGCTGCGTGTCGGCCTGGGCTTCGAGATGGGCAATGGCGGCCGCCGGCTCTCCGATACGCAGCGCCAGAAGCTTCACGTCGCGCGCGCGCTGTTGAAGAAACCTGATATGATTATCTTCAACGAGGTCCTGGGGTCGATGGACACGCCCGGACGGCGCGAGATCATGCAGCGGCTGCTCGAAAGGCCGCTGCTGTCCGGACAGGACTGGTCGCCCGGCTATGTCTGCGTGCTGCTCGACGACGAACTCGCGGAACATTTCGACCGTGTTCTGACGTTCTCCAATGGTGCCTTCCACGAGACCGAACCGGAACGCCCGGCCGAACCCGGGAAGGCAGAAGTCGACGGCTCGCTCGCGGGAGCGGCCAACTGAAAGGGCACTGGTGATGAGCACTCTCAAGGACGAGGTGGAGGTTCTTCGCAAGATCCCGCTCTTCGCGGCGATGGATCCTTCCAAGCTCAAGCTCCTGGCCTATGCGTCGGACAAGGTCGAGTTCGAGGACGGCCAGGTTCTGTTCCGCCAGGGCGATGCCGGCGACAGCGCCTTCATCGTGCTGAGCGGGGTGGCCGACATCATTTCCGAATCGGGCGGTTCCGAGGTCGTGGTGGCACAGCTGCGGGACCATGCGTTGATCGGCGAGATGTCGGTCTTCTGCGACATTCCGCGTTCGGCAACGGTGCGGGCGAACGGCAGGCTGACGGCGCTGAAGATCGGCAAGGGCTATTTCCTTGAACTGATCAAGGAGTTTCCGGAACTTGCCCGCCGCATCATCCGCGAGCTTGCCTTCCGGCTCGCCAAGACCACGGCCGATCTCGCCGCGGCGGAGCGTGCCGCGCGTCACTGAGCATGGATGCCGGCTCCGGTCAGACAAGTTGGGCTTGCCTCACATTCCGTTTGCGCTGCCTCAACGTCCCGCATTGCGCGAAAGCGGGGGCAGGGGATGGGATGCGCCTGGGCGCAGGCCCTCGAGGCCATCCAGTCGCGTTGGGTCGGCCGGCCGAGGATGCCTTGAGTCGCGTAGTACGGCGCGCCGGTTGGCTCGTTTACTCCAACAACGGCGGCGCCATCCACGGTTGGTGCAGCGCCGAGACGACACACGTCCCCGCACTACCCTGCGCCGAGGTACTCTGGGACCGAACGGGGACAATGGAACCTGACAAAGCCCCGAGGGTTCGTTGCGTGGCCGGGCGGTTATGGGCATGTTTCCGCTCGTCGTCGCCGGGTGATTAAGCCTTGATCGCCTGATCGGATGTGATAAAAGGCCCGCCAAGACGAGCGTGCCCCGGCGGTCTCGCTAGGCACCCGGCGGCGCAAGCCGCGTGTTGGGGAATAGGTTAACGGTAGACCCACGGACTCTGACTCCGTTAGTCCTGGTTCGAATCCAGGTTCCCCAGCCAGACTTCTTACTAAACCATTGAAATCATTGGACTTTTCGGGTTTTTGAGCCGACGCGCTTTGCGTCGAATCGGCCTTCCGCAACTGGTGCCCACAACTGATGCCCAGAGCTGGTGTCCATCCGCTCCGGGCCGACGGAGCATGGGGCGGATGGGACTGCGCAGGCATCAGGTCGAAAACCTCGTCCTCAGGGGGCCGATCTTCTACTGGCGGGCGCGCATCCCCGTCGGCTTCAGAGGCCCCGGAACAAATGCAAGGCTTTCACTGAGCCTTAGGCTGTCGGACCGTAAGAAGGCTTCGCTCGTGGCACGGCGCTTGAACGCCATGCTCCTCGAACTTGAGATGGTGCCGAAGGCCAGGATGGCGACAAAGGAACAGCTCGCGAGAATCTTCGCGCTCGAAGCCGAAGCGATGCGCGCCGAAATCGAGGCGCTGGACCTGGCCGCAAAACGGACGGGTACCCTGCGCGATCCCGAACATCGCGAGGCAGACCGTCAGGTCGGCTGGGCCTACCGCCTCCTGCACACGTTCGGGTCGGGAGAGGACGTTTCCTTTGACGAAGGGAGCGAAACGCGGGAAGCGTTGATCGAAGCCGGCGCCCACGCAGACGACCTCCCCTTTATCGAAGCGACCTATCGGTCCGAACGCGAAATCACCAATTCGGACAGGAAGGGCGTGACGCGCAGCCCGTTCCTTCGAGACGTTCTGCACCGCATGGCACAGGCCGAACTCGACGACACGCCGCTGCATCGGGACGCTGCGATCGAGGAGATTTTCCGGGCGCGGGCCGATACCCTGCTTGCTTCGGCCGAAGACACGAGAAAGCCAAAGCTCACTGGAGAACGTCCGCCGGATCGTCAATCGGTTGCCGCCAGCGCCGGGTCTCCACCTCCTCGCCCGGCAGTTCTCTGGTCTGAAGAAAAGCCCGTGGCGCGAGCGGCGGCCGAGCCAGATCTTAGGCCGGAGCCCTCAGTTGTCCCTGTTGAGCCGGTAACCGTTCAGCCACCGGTCGCTGAAGCCAAGCCACCCCAGCCGAAGACGGCTCGTAAAGATCTCCCTCTCACGGATTTCGATCGAGAGTTGGAGAACCTCATCTCGAACAGGAAGAACGAGTGGGAAGACGACACTGCCTCGGACGTTCGGGTACTGGTCGGAATCTTTCGCGGCATCCTGGAAGAGCATGGCGTGGCGCATTCCGGCGAGATCACGCAGGAACATGTCGCTGCGCTCCGCCAGCACTTCAATCACATCCTTCCCCTCTACGGTCGCAGTCCGCGCCTGCGCGCGCTTTCGCCTGCCGCGTTGCGAGCCGAGAGCAAACGGCGCGCCGACGAGGCAGCAGCATCGGGCGAGAAGATCGAGCTTGGACTCTCGCGTGCGACGATCCGCCGACACCTCGGCAATCTCGACCATTTCCTGAAGCACTTGCGCGCATCGCATTTCACCGTCCCGGAATGGACCTTCGAGGGGTTGCGACCCAAGAAGCCGCCAAAAGGCGAGATCAGGCTCCAACAGGTCAAGCCGAAGCCGGAGGACATCCGGCCGCTCTTCGACATCCCGTTCTTCACTGGTCGAAGAAGCGTGGAGGCACCGGAAGTCGCAGGAGACCTCGTGTTCCATTCCGCCAACTACTACCTCCCCATGCTCTTCACCTACCTCGGTTCCCGACGGAAGGAATTCGCTGGCCTCATGGTCGACGAGATCGTGCAAAGCGAAGGACACTGGTCGATTCAGATCAAGGCGAGCGAGGTCAGGCGCATCAAGAATGCCCAGTCACATCGACTGCTGCCGGTGCCGAACGAGCTCCTGCGGCTCAATTTCATCGAGTATGTCGAGCGGCTGAAGAAGGTGGGGCACAAGATGCTGTTTCCGGAACTCTTCTCTCCCTACCTGCAGAAGAGCGATCCCGGTGACCGATTCTACAAGGACTTCGTGCCCATCGCCAAGAAGTGCATGCCGGGCGGTCTCTGGCAGCGTCCTTTCCATGCGCTCCGACATGGCTTTGCCAATACGCTCAAGCAGGCGGGCGTTTCCGACGGCGTGATCGAAGACATTTCGGGGCGGCTTGGAGAGATGGAAACTGCGACGCGGTATACCAATCCGGCGGGCCTTTCACTGATCCAGCTGATCATTTCCCGATATCCCGTCATCACCGGGCACCTCGAACCGAAGCCGATCAGGCTGCTTCCTTGGGTTGAGAAGATGGAGCCACCGCCATGGGCGGGCAAGAAGAGCGGCGACCGCTTCGGCAACAAGCGCGGACGGCGACCCAAAAAGGCGGCGTCCTAGTTGCCCCTGTCGAGTTCAATCCGATGATGGGAGGATGACGACCTTTGGCCGCTCAACCGTCCTTCAAGGTGATCCAGACCGGAGCGTGATCGCTCGCACCGTCTCGTCCGCGGACGTCACGGTCGACGCCAGAGTCGACAAGCCTGTCTCTGAGGTTGCGGCTCAGAAGCAGATGATCGAGCCTGAGGCCGGCATCGCGTGGCCAGCGCATGCGCTTGTAGTGCCAGAAGGTGTAGACGCGCTCCTTTGGATGCCGGTGACGCAGCGCGTCGGTCCAGCTGCGGCCGACGAGCTTTCGGTAGGCTGCACGGCTGTCCGGGTGGATGAGTGCGTCATCGTCCCAGGACGAGGTCGGGTAGATGTCGAGGTCGGTCGGCGCGACATTGTAGTCTCCGGCAAGCACGATCGGCGCGCCGGACTTGCGCAATGTCGTAGCGTGCTTCCTCAACCGTTCAAGCCAGGTGAGCTTGTAGGCAAACTTTGCCCCTGGCTGCGGATTGCCGTTCGGCGCATAAATCGAGGCGACGAGGATGCCGGCGACGGCCGCCTCGATGTAGCGGGCCTGTACATCGGTAGCATCACCGGGAAGGCTGCGGCGTGTGACGACCGGCTCGCCAACGCGCGACAGAATGGCGACGCCGTTCCAGCTCTTCTGCCCGACCCATGCCGCATCATAGCCGGCCGCAGCGATCGCCTCTTCCGGGAACGCGTCCTGTGCCGCCTTCAGTTCCTGCAGGCAGACGATGTCTGGTTGGGCCTCGGCAAGCCAGTCGAGCAGATTGTCGAACCGCCTGTTGACGCCGTTGATGTTGAAGGTCGCGATCTTCATCGCGCCAGAACGCGCTCGACCCAGTCCCGGGTTGCCTCGGCGACGGTGGCCAGATGATTA
>CATMOC010000138.1 GCA_950071955.1 uncultured Mesorhizobium sp.
CCCGCCATATTCGTCGATGACGAGTGCCATCTGGATCCGGCCGGCCTGCATCCGGTTCATCAGGTCCGACGCGAGCATGGACGGCGGCACGAAGAGGACCGGCCGCATGAGGTTGAGGTCGCCGATGGTGCGGCCGAGGTCGACATTGGCGAGGTCAAGGCCGGCGGGCTTTCCGACCGCCTTCTTCGTCGCGCGGCCTTTTCGGGCCCGGGCGGTCCGGGTGATGTGGGCCACCACGTCGCGGATGTGCACCATGCCGCGCGGATCGTCGAGCGATTCCCCGTAGACGGGCATCCGGGAATGGCCGGATTCCTCGAACAGCGCCAGGAGGTCGCCCAGCGTCATCGTGAGTTCGACGGCCTCGATGTCGGCACGCGGGATCATCACGTCCTCGACGCGAACCTCGCGCAGACGCAGGATGTTGTGCAGCATCGCACGCTCGCCCGGCGAGAACGTCGCCACGCCGGTCTCTCCACCGGCAAGCGCATCCGCCAGATCTTCCCTCAGCGTCGAGCCATTCCGGAACCTGAGCAATCCGAGAAATCTGCTGAGAAACGACGGTCCGCCGCTGCGAGGCGGCGTGCCTGTACTTTGGCCTTCTTCCGCGGGAGCGGACTTGTCGGCCTCGCCGCTGGCGGTGCCCGCCGCTGCGGCCTGGGGGGTCTCGTTCATCGTCTTCCGGTTGGTTACCCTTTGTCAGTTACCGCATAGGGATCGGGAATGGCAAGTGCCGACAGGACCCTGCGTTCGACCCGCTCCATTTCCTCCGCCTCCTCGTCGTTCTCGTGATCGTATCCGAGAAGGTGCAGAAGACCATGCGCCACAAGATGCGTCAGATGGTGATCGAAGGGTATGCCTTCCAGGGCCGTCTCGCGCTCCACGGTCTCGAATGCAATCACGATGTCGCCGAGCATCGGCGGCACCACGCCTTCCCCAACCTGTGCGAAAGCCGGGAACGACAGGACGTTCGTCGCCTTGTCCTTCCCCCGCCACTCGGCATTGAGAGCGCGAATGGCTGCATCGTCGGTAAAGGTCACGCCGAGTTCCGTCGGCGAGGGCGAGCGCAGATCCAGGTCGACCAAGACGGACTGGGCCGTCCGATGCACCAGCATCTCAAGTTCGCCCGGATCGCTCCATCCGCCTGCCTCGATCGAGACGACGATGTTCACATGAAGCGGCGGGGGCTTACGGCTCATCGGTCCGGGCAGGAGGGCAGTCAAACCCTCCCTTCGTTGCGGCCGCCGCTACCGTAGCGGTCGTAGGCGCGCACGATTTCGGCGACGAGCGGATGTCGCACGACGTCCTTGTCCTCGAACCGCACGGTCACGATCCCCGGCACGCCTTCCAGGACATGCAGCGCCTCGACCAGACCCGACTTGGTGTTCGGCGGGAGGTCGATCTGTGTCGGATCGCCGGTCACGATCATGCGCGCGTTCTCGCCCAGCCGGGTCAGGAACATCTTCATCTGCATGGCCGTGGTGTTCTGTGCCTCGTCCAGAATGACGGCCGAATGCGCCAGCGTGCGGCCGCGCATGAAGGCGAGCGGCGCGATTTCGATGACGCCGGCAGTCATCAGCTTGGCCAGCTGCTTGCCGGGCAGGAAATCGTTCAGCGCGTCGTAGAGCGGCTGCATGTAGGGATCGACCTTGTCCTTCATGTCGCCGGGCAGGAAGCCGAGCCGCTCGCCAGCCTCTACCGCGGGCCGCGACAGGATGATCCGCTCGACAAGCCCGCGTTCGAGCAGCATGGCCGCGTGGGCGACGGCGAGATAGGTCTTGCCCGTTCCGGCAGGCCCGATGCCGAACACGAGCTCCGCCCGGTCCAGCGCGCGCATGTAGGCGTCCTGGTTGGGCGTGCGGGCATAGATCGTGCGCTTGCGCGTGGCGATCTGGGCGGCTGCCATGCGGCCCTTCTTCTCGAGCGTCGGGAGGGTCAGCTGGTCGTCGGCGGCGACCGCCATGCGGACGGCGCCGTCCACTTCCGACCCGGTGAGTTCCACACCCTTCTGGGCAAGTTCGTAGAGATAGTCGAGCGCCCGCCGGGTCTGCTCGGCGGCGATGGGATTTCCCTTGATGGAAAGCTGGTTTCCCTTCGAGCGGATGTCGACGCCAAGTTGCTGCTCCACCCTGGCCAGGTTCTCGTCGAACTGGCCGTAAAGCGCGCTTGCGTGCTTGTTGTTGTCGAAGGTCAGAACGATGTGGGCCATGTCGGAGGCCCCGGACGGGCTGAGTTTCAGTTCTGTAGCCGCGTTCAACCTTTTCTCCCGGTTTGACTCTCGCCGGCGTCAGACCGCTTGGGCGAAGAGACTGTTTGCACCCGTCCGCATGATTCGTACGTCGACAATGTCGCCGATTTCACCGGGCTTTTCATCAAGAATCACCGGCATCAGCCAAGGCGATCTCCCGACCCACTGGCCGTGCGAGCGCCCCGGCTTCTCGATGAGCACGTTCGTCAGTCGTCCTACCAGTCCGGCGGCGAAATCCCCTTGCTGCTCGGTCAGAAGGGCCTGCAGCCGCTGGAGCCTTTCGCTCTTGACGCCTTCATCGACGTGAAACTCCATATCGGCCCCCGGTGTTCCGGGCCGCGGGGAATATTTGAAGGAGAAAGCCTGCACGAATGTGACATCGCGGACGATGCGCAGCGTATCCTCGAAATCGTCGTCGGTTTCACCCGGAAAACCGACGATGAAGTCGCCCGACAGAGCGATGTCCGGCCGGGCAGCGCGGATGCGGTCGATCAGGCGCATGTAATCGTCGGCCGTATGGCGGCGGTTCATCGCCTTCAGGATGCGATCCGACCCGGACTGGATCGGCAGGTGCAGGTAGGGCATCAGCACGTCCAGGTCGCGATGGGCGGCGATCAGGCCGTCATCCATGTCGCGCGGATGGCTGGTCGTATAGCGCAAACGTGCGATGCCGGGTATCTCGGCAAGCCGGAAGAGCAGTTCGCCCAAGCCCCATCGCCGGCCGCCCGGTCCCTCGCCATGCCAGGCGTTGACGTTCTGGCCGAGCAGGGTGATCTCGCGCACGCCGGCATGCGCCAACCGTTCGGCCTCCGCGACGATCTGCGCCACCGGGCGCGAAACTTCGGAGCCGCGCGTGTAGGGCACCACGCAGAAGGTGCAGAATTTGTCGCAGCCCTCCTGCACGGTCAGGAAAGCGGTGACGCCGCGGCCGCGGACGGATGCCTCGCGGAGCTGCGGAAGGTGCTCGAACTTGTCTTCCAGCGCGTAGTCCGTCTCGAGCACGCGGTTGCCCGCGCGTGCGCGGCGAACCGCGTCCGGCAGGCGGTGGTAGGTCTGGGGGCCGATCACGATGTCGACCGCGGGCGCGCGGCGCATGATCTCCTCGCCCTCGGCCTGAGCAACGCAGCCGGCAACGCCGATGAGCGTCTCGCGCCCCGCCTTCGCACGCTCCGCCTTGATGCGGCGGATGCGGCCGAGTTCCGAATAGACCTTCTCGGCCGCCTTCTCGCGGATGTGGCACGTGTTGAGCAGCACCAGATCCGCGTCGTCGGGCGTGTCGGTCGCGACATAGCCGTCCGCCGCCAGCGCATCGGTCATGCGCTGGGAATCATACACGTTCATCTGGCAGCCATAGGTCTTGACGAAGACCCTCTTGACCGCGTCGGGACGCTGCTGGACGAGCGCTTCCAGCCCGCCTGAAAGGTTGGTTTCGTTCATGGCGCCGCTATTAGCGTTTTTTGAATGCGAGGGACAGGGTCAATGTCTCCCGAAACGAAAAGCCGCGCCCGTTCCGGGCGCGGCATCACCGTCCTTCGTCAAGCGAGCGAGCGAGCGCTAGAATTCTTCCCAGCCGTCCGGATCGTCGGCCTGCGTCGCCGCAGCGGCGGACTGCCCGCGACCGCCGACCGTCTTCAGTTGCGGTACCGGCGCGGCCGGCGCACGACGGCCGGATACCGCGGCGGCAGCGCGACTTGCGGAAAATCCGTCTCCCACCCTGAAGCGCGCAACGAGTTCGGCGAGCTGCTCGGCCTCGCGCGCCAGCGAATGGCTGGCCGCCGTGGACTGCTCGACCATGGCCGCGTTCTGCTGCGTCACCTGGTCCATCTGGTTGACCGCGGTGTTGACCTCAGCCAGCCCCGTCGACTGTTCCTGCGTGGAGTGGGAAATCTTTTCCACCAGGGAGGACATCTCGGTCACCTGGTTCGCGATCAGTTCAAGCACCTCGCCGGTCTGGCCGACCAGCGCGACGCCTTCGTTGACCTGCTCGGTCGAGGTGGAAATCAGGGCCTTGATCTCCTTCGCGGCTTCGGCCGAGCGCTGCGCCAGCGCCCTGACCTCCTGGGCGACGACCGCGAAACCCCGGCCGGCCTCGCCGGCACGCGCCGCCTCGACGCCCGCATTGAGCGCGAGGAGGTTCGTCTGGAAGGCGATCTCGTCGATGACGCCGATGATCCGGCCGATCTGTTCGGACGACTTCTCGATCTGCGACATTGCCTCGACAGCCTGCCTCACCACCTTGCCGGACTTCTCCGCCCCGGCCTTGGCCTCGTTCGAAACCCTGGAGACCTGGCGCGCGCCGTCGGCGGTCTGCCTGACGGTCGAGGTGATCTCGTCGAGAGCCGCCGCCGTCTCCTCCAGGCTCGCAGCCTGCTGCTCGGTGCGGCGGGAGAGGTCGTCGGATGCCTGCCCGATCTCGTCGCAGCTGCCGCCGATGCTGATGGAGACCCGGGAAACGTTGCCGATCGCGGTCTCGAGTCCGTTTGCCATCAGGTTGAAGTCGGCCCGCAGCGTCTCGAACTCGGCACCCAGCGGCGTATCGATGCGCGCGCGAAGATCTCCGGTCGCCAACGCGGCGAGCGCCTGTCGGATCGCCTGCAGCGCCGATTCCTGCCGGTGCTGCGCTTCCTGCCTTTCGGCGTCGGCCTTCGCTTTCTCCTGCTCAAGCGCCAAGAGATATGTCGAGATGGCGAGGTCCATGTCGAGGAGCACCGCCTTCATGAGACTGGAGACAGATGCGGCCATGGCCGCATGCCCACCGCTGCGCATGCTGAACTTCGGCCAGTGCTCGGCCACCACGGCGGTCAACAGGCGTTCCGCGATCAGCGCGTAACCGCCGATGTACCAGCGCGGCTCGAGGCCGAGGCGGGCGTGGGTTCGCCCGATCGTGGTAACCGCGTCGGCATAGGCGGAACCGAACTGCGCGTCGGCGATGACGTTCCAGTGCTTCTCCTGCCGGGTCTTGGCGCTCTCAACGTGCGAATCGCCGGCGAAGAATTTCGATGTCGCCGGATTGGCGCGTGCCTTGGCGTAGAAGGCATCGAGCGCGGAACCGATCGACTTTGCGATGACGGGCTTCAACTTCTGCAGGTTCGCCCGGGCAGCGGCATCGAGGTCCATGAATTCCAGACGCTCGGCGACATGCTGGTCGTTGCTGCGAGACGGACTCGTCATTCGCATTTTCCTGGAAATGACTGAAATGGAACATGCCGGCACAACCGGCGGTAGAGCGCGGCTTCATGCCTTTGGCGTCAAAAACGTCCAAGCCCCCGATAGGAAGCTTTGACACGTATTGGTTTAACTCCTGTTAACAAAATTCCGCCGCCGATAGCCGTCCAACGGGGCGTATGCTTCCGATACGCTGGCGCCGCCGCGCGCTCCTTAAAGGAAAAACCCCGGCGCGGAGGCCGGGGTTCGGATGCCGTATCGGTCCCGCTTCTCAGAGGGCGACTAGCCCTGGAAGAGCGAGAGGATGCCCTGGACGCTGGCGTTGGCGATCGACAGCCCCTGGATACCGAGCTGCTGCTGGACCTGCAGTGCCTGGAGGCGGGTGGATTCCTCGTTCATGTCCGCATCCACCAGCGCGCCGACGCCGCGGTCGATCGCGTCCATGAGATTGTTGACGAAGTCCACCTGGAGATCGACGCGCTTCTTGGCAGCGCCGAGATCGCTGGCCGCGATGGTCATGCGCGAGATCGAATCGTCGACACCGGCGATGTAGTTGTCGAGCAAGGTGAGATCGGCGGCGTTGTTGGTCAGGGTAGAGATATCGAGCGTCGAGACGGTGAAGGTCGTGATCGAAGTGTTGGTCATCCGCCCGCCGGTGTCGGCATCGTAGTTGGCGTCGAGGATGCCGACTCCCGTCTCGACATCGCCCACGCCGGCCGGTGCAACATCTACCGCCGCGTCGTAGAGCTTGATGGAGTCGGTGTTGATCGTGATGGTGGAGACCGAAACCGTGCCGTCGGACGCTCTCGTGAAGGAGGCGACCATCGACTTGCTGGAATTGTAGTCGACCGAGTCCGAATCGACCGAAAGCCAGTTCTCTCCCGCGAAGGAGGAGGTTGCCGCGTTTCCGACGAGCTGGCCCTGCAGGGCGGTGATTTCCGCCTGGATCTTGGCGCGGTCGACGCCGGGCTCGCGGGCGGCCACCAGCTTGGCCTTGATCTCGTCCACGACCTTGATGGTTTCGTTCACGCCGGTATAGGCGATGTCGATCTTGGCGGCGCCGAGGCCGAGGGCGTCCTGGACGGTGAGCAGCGCCTTGTTGTCGGAACGCATCGTGGTGGCGATGGACCAGTAGGCCGCGTTGTCGGAGGCGGAGCCGACCCGGTACCCGGTGGAGATGCGAGCCTGCGTCGTTTCCAACATCTTGTTGGTCGCCTGAAGGCTCTTAAGCGCGGTCATCGCAGCGGCGTTGGTCAGAATACTGGACACGCTATGCCCCTCTTGTGATCGGTCCCGTCATTGCCGGACCATTTCCCGTCTTCCGCGCGGCTGAGGCTCACCGATTCGCCGGCCAACCTCCTGACGCGTCTTAATCTTTGTGAACGAACGTACTTAACAAAACGTAAACCGGCTGCTGACCGGGAGATGGCGGCGGCAACGGAAACGGGGGGATGACCTCCCGACAGCCGAAAAAGCTTCAAGAACAGGATGTTGCGGCGGGATGGCGCTGAAGAAGGGCCGCTTCCAGAATTAAGACATCGGCAAGCTTGGTAAACCGGTCGGGCAGGCGCGAGCGCCCGCAGATGTTCGCGCGTGAACCGGTCCGAGAATGCATCGAGGGAATGCTGATTCGCGCTGACGCCGCCTTGAGCGTCTGCAAGAGGAGCGGCGTCCGCCCCCCCGGTCATCCGGTGGATGTGGTCAGTGACCCGCGGTCATGCAGTCGGATCGGCTGGTGCGTCGCGGTGCCTTCGCGCACGCGAAAACGGCGCGCCTGTCAGCCGACAGCGGCGCGCCGGTGGCGAGACTATTTTCGGGGGAAACGTGGCGCCGGCCATCCAGCGCCGGAACGGCGTCAGGCTATGCGAGCGGCGCCCGCCGAGCGGCTTCGATCAGCCGACGGTTTCGCTGGCCTCGAAGAACATCACTTCGAGTTCGAGCTCGACCTGATGGAAGAATGCGCCGACCAGCTCGTCCTGCTCGTCCTCGCCCAGGCCAAACCCCGCCAGTTCGGCGAAGAACCGCCGTGCCAGGGCATGGCGATAATCATCGGCCTCGTCGGTGTCTGCGATGACGGCGAGCGTCATGGCGGCACGGCGCACCTCGGCCGTGCGGCGCCAGAGCGGGAAGATGTTTATCCGGCATTCGACGGTTTCCGTTTCGGCGACGTTCGGTTCAACGCTCACGACACTTCTCTCCATACATCGACGCCGCACGAGCCGGTGGTCCGGCGGTGTGGTTCATGCGACCGGCCCGGCACCTCATGGCGACCGGCCGGGCAATCCAGTGCCGAATCGCTCTGCGACCGGCGATTGCGAGAGTGCTTGGAGAATGTTGATGGAAGGTTAGCGCGAGCGGCCGCGAGTACGACCGTTCAGGTCTTCAACTTGTAGCCGGTGCGGAAGATCCAGGCGACGATGGCGAGACAGGCGGCGAGGAACGCCAGCGTCATGCCGAGGCTGACGACGACGTTGACGTCGGAATGGCCGTAGAAGCTCCAGCGGAACCCGCTGACCAGATAGACCACCGGGTTGAAGAGCGTCACCGTGCGCCAGAACGGCGGCAGCATGTCGATGGAATAGAAGCTGCCGCCCAGGAAGGTGAGCGGCGTGACGATCAAGAGCGGCACGAGCTGCAGCTTCTCGAAGCCGTCGGCCCAGATGCCGATGATGAAGCCGAACAGGCTGAAGGTGAACGCGGTGAGCACCAGGAAGAGCAGCATGATCCCCGGATGCATGATCTGCATGGGCACGAAGAGATGCGCCGTCGCCAGGATGATCACCCCCAGCAGCCCGAGCCTGGGGCTGCCCAGCCGGACTCCGACGACCCATGCCCGGAAACCGCCGCCAGACCCACACCCCGGCACCGCGGGCGGTCACCTGCTCGACCCTGTTCCTGGCAACTCTGCTCACCGGACTCTCGGGCAGCTGCGGCTGCGATCACCCCGTCGCAAAGGCCCTGCATCCGGCCAATGTGGCTCACG